>QKIM01000460.1 GCA_003249585.1 Deltaproteobacteria bacterium | reverse complement strand
GTCCTCGTCAACCTGCTCACCATCTTTCTCATCGTCGCGGGCATACTCAGTCTCTCGAGGCTCCCGAGGGAGATGTTTCCCGTGATAACGACCGGGAAGATCCAGGTGACGGCCATCTACCCCGGGGTCTCTCCAGAGGAGATGGAGAGCCTCGTCGGCATCAAGATCGAACGGCAGATAAAAGATATCCAGGGCATCAAAAAAATGGTGACGGCCTCGGCCGAGGGGCTCATGGCCCTCACCGTGGAGACCGACGAGGATCTCTCCGCGCAGGAGGTCTCCAAGGTGGCCCTGGATATCCAGGCTGCCCTGGGCCGGATCACGGACTTCCCGGCGGACATGGACGCGCCCGTGGTTCAGGAGATGAAGATGGAGGTCCCCATTGTCTACATGGGGATCAACTCCAGGCTGCCGGAGGTGGAGACTCGAGCTCTGGCCAAGGCGCTTCGAGACGAGCTGGAAAAACTCAAGGACGTCTCCACCGTGACCCTTGTGGGGCTCAGGGATCTGGAGATCAAGGTAGAGGTCTCTCCGGAGCAGCTCAGGGCTCATGGCCTGGATATCACCCGGGTGATGGGAGCCATACAGAAGCGCAAGATGAATATTCCCGGCGGAAGCGTGAAGCTGCCCAGGGGCGAATACCTCATCCGGGTCATGGGGAAGGTGAACACAGCGAAGGAGATTGGGGACATCATCGTGAGTGCCGGGCCATCGGGGATCATCAGGGTGAAGGATGTGGCCCTGGTGCACGAGGGGCTCAGCGAGCCCGAGATCCTCACCAAGGTGAACGGCAACCGATCCATTTATCTGGTGATCAACAAAAAGCCCAAGGGGGACGCCATTCGCATCATGAACGCGGTCAACGACCACCTGAGGCAGTGGCGGGAGCGGGTCCCCGAAGGGGTCGAGACACGGATCCTCTTCGACTCCACCAAGTACATCAAGGCGCGTCAGCAGACCCTCTACTCCAATGGCGCCATGGGGCTTGTCCTGGTGGTGGTCATCCTGCTTCTGTTCCTTTCCTTCAAGACGGCGCTGGTCACCGCGCTGGGGATCCCCGTGGCCTTCTTCGGCACTTTCATCGTGATGCACTTTCTGGGGATCTCCATGAATATGATGGCCATGTTCGGCCTCATTATGGCCCTTGGGATGATCGTCGACGACGCCATCGTGGTCGTCGAGAACATCTATCGCCGGATCATGGGCGGCATGGCACCACGGGCGGCTGCCGTCAAGGGTGCCTCCGAGGTGTTCTGGCCTGTCATCGGATCCGTCTCCACCACGGTGATCGCCTTCGCCACCATGACCGTGATGCCCGGGGAGATGGGAAAGATCCTGGTGGTGATCCCTGTGGTCGTGGCCATCGCCCTGGCCATCTCCCTGCTCGAGGCGCTCTTCGTGCTCCCCTCGCACATGGCGGAGTGGGTGCGTGCGCCCAAGGGGAGGGCGACAACAGGGGACGCCTCCATGGAGGCGCGCTGGTTTCTCGTGTTCCGCTCCGGGTTCGCGAAGGTCCTGCGCGTGGTGACCCGATGGTGGCCCGTCTCCGTGGGGCTCTTCGTCGCCCTCTTCGCCTTCATCATGGGGCCTGTGGTGAAATCCATGGAGTTTGTTCCCTTCCCGTCGACCACGGTGAAGCAGGTCTCCATCGAGGTGGAGACGACTCCGGGGAGCAAGCTCGAATATACGGAAGCGGCGCTGCGCCCCCTGGAGGCTGAGATCCTCAAAGCCACAAAGGGGGAAGTCGACTCCCACTTCTGTGTCGTTGGGAGTATCGTCCGGGGCCACTCCTCCCTGAGCGGCAGCCATCTGGCCACCTGCACCGTAAACTTCGCCAACGACGGGAAGACCTCCCCTCGCAGCACCGCGGCGCTCATTACCCGCTGGCGCAGGCTCATGCGTGACAACAGCAAGGTGGATAAGGTGGCCTTCAAGATGACCCGCGGCGGCCCCCCCGCCGGGACCCCCATCGAGATCCGCATAAAGGGAGAGGACCTGGCAAAGGCCAAGGAGCTCGCGCAGCAGGTCCAAAAGTACGCGCTCACCATTCCCGGGGTGACGGACATCGCCGACGACGCGTCCGTGGGCAAGCAGGAGCTGCGAATCCAGCTGGACTATGAGCGTGCAGCCCTCTATGGCTTCGACACGGCCACCGTCGGGCTCATGGTCCGGTACATCTTCGCCGGTGGAGCGGCCACAAAGATCCAGCGCTCCGACGAGGACATCAACATCGTCGTCCGCTATCCCGGGAGCCGCCGGACCACCATCAAGGAGCTGGAGAATCTGGAGCTCCTGAGCCCTGTCACCGGGCAGCGGGTCGCCCTGCGCGCCTTTGCGGAAATCAAGGAGTCCGTCGGTGCGGGGAGGCTCACGAGGGTGGACCAGACGCCGACGGTGACCGTCACGGGGGACATCGACACGACAGTGACCAACACCACCAGGGTCGCCAGGGTGCTGAAGAAGTATGTCAGCGATCTGGCCGCCGCCAACCCGCGATACAGCTTCGAGCAGGGCGGGGAGGTGGAGACCTCCAACGAGCTCATGGACTCCATTCTTCTCGCCGCGCTCCTGGCGCTGCTGGGCATCTATATTATCCTGGCCACCATTTTTCAGAGCTTCCTGCAGCCCTTCATCGTGCTCGTGGCCGTCCCCTTCGGTGCGGTGGGCGTGATCATCGGCCTCAAGGTACACGGGGAGCCCATCTCCATGATGTCCCTCATGGGCGTCGTGGGGCTGCTCGGGGTCGTCGTGAACGACTCGCTGGTGATGGTGGACTTCATCAACAAGGCTGTCCTCAAGGGGCTGCCGATCGCCAAGGCCGTGGTGGAGGGCGGTCGGCTGAGGCTGCGACCCGTGATCCTCACCTCCCTCACTACCATCTTCGGCCTGCTCCCCATGGCGCTCGGCACCTTCGGCAGCGAGGAGTTCCTCGCTCCCATGGCCATCGCCATGGTCTGGGGGCTCGCCTTCTCGACCCTGTTGACCCTCTTCCTGGTGCCATCCGTGTACCTCATGCTCGACTGGATGAAGCGGATGGCCTTGCGTCCCTTTGGTATTCTGCATCGCACTCTGGAAGGAGAAAAGAAATGAACACCCTGATCTTCTGCTCGATGTTTCTGATGAGCGCCACCCCGTCCCTGGAGGCGGGGCAGCGCATCACCCTCGACGAGGTGCTTCGATACGCGCTCACCCATAACCGCACCCTGAAGCGGTCGACGCTGTCCGTGGCCCGGCAGCGGGCCACAGTCAAGCAGGCGAAGGCGATGTTCGACGTGCAGGTGAACGCCGCGGTCAAGGGGGTTGATGTCAGTTCTTCCAGTGTGCCCGGGGAGTTCATGACGGTCTCCGAGCAGCGGGAGTTCACCTTCGAGGCGGGGATGACCAAGATGCTCGGGACCGGTGCCAACAGGTCTATGAAAGGGCTACTCAGCGTGAAAAATAGTTGTCAACTATCTGATGTCGTGACATAATGTGACTCATGAAAAAGATCACCCCCCGATTCAG
>QKIM01000259.1 GCA_003249585.1 Deltaproteobacteria bacterium | reverse complement strand
GGTGGGTTAGGTACTCTTCGGGCGGAAAGAGCAGCCCGCGTCCCCTTCGCTCCGCAGCGTGTCCCAGGGTGCCCCTGACCAGAGCCACAGCCGTGAACCGTCCCAGGTCATCGGGGACGACCCCGTCACGATAAAACTGGAAGAGCACCACCGAAGGCACCGACTCCCCGACATGGTTCAGATCGGCCATGAGGACGAAGGTATCGCGCATGACCCTCCCCCCCACGAGGTGTGCCGAATAGTAGTCGGCTCGGTACTCGGACATCCTGCTCACCAGCGTTGCCGCCTTGAGCCACCGCTGGTGGATCCCCCTCAGAAGGCGCGAGAGGCCGTAGACCGCGCCCATGAACAGGGGATAACTGAGCAGGAAGATTACCGAGAGGCTACGATACCGCTGGAGGCGCTCCTGGTTGTATCCCATGGCGTTCTCCAGCCATCCGAAGACCATCCAGGTGATGCTCGAACGGCGAAGCCGCCTGGGGTGCCTCGAGTGCCCCAGCTCGTGGGCGATGACGTCCGCGAGGTTGTCGACCCTGCAGCCGTGGATCAGGGGCAGCCCCAGGGTGAGCACGATGCGCGGGCGGCCGAAGAGAAGCCGCACGAGGCCGCCCCGGTCGACGGAGACGTGGGCATTGTTGTCGTTGAAAAGGCGCACCTCGGTCGGAGGCCGCACGCCGACGATGCGGCTCACTTCGTGAATGAACTTGTATAGCTCCGGCGCCTGTGACGCCTTCACCGCCACCCCGTCGAGGCGACGCCCGAAGCCCACAAAGACCGCATAAAGGAGGGTCCCGAGGAGAAGCCCGCCCCCCCACAGGATCCCGCCGTAGAGCCCCCATGCCGTGAAGAAGTTGAATTCCCCGTGGGGAAAGGCCATCCACATATTGTAACGGGCATGGACGGTGAGTCCCACGGCGAGAAGGACCGAGAAGGCGAGGTACACCACCGCAACGAGGATCGTGAACCGGACGCCCCGTGCTTCGGCCTTCGCCTCGTCGGGACCGGTCCTGGGCGGATCTATGGGAGAGACCGCCGAGAGGGCTTCGAAGATTCGCTCCACATCATCGGGATCCGCTCTACGCGCCATGTCCCTCACACTACCAGATGGTCTCCTCCGCGTAAAGCGAGGGTCGCTTAAAGTCGCCGGTGACGCAGAGCTGTTGCCTTTCGCCCGCTGGCGTATATACTGATGCCGGCACCTCGCCGCCGGGAGATGAACACCATGAAACACCTTGTCTTGATCACAGCCCTCCTCTCGCTGAGCGCCTGCCACAGCGTGCTCACCATCAGTGATCGGATTCCCGAGCAGGAGACGGTTCCCGTCTGCGGCAACGGCACCCTGGAGGAGGGCGAGTCCTGCGATGGCACGGACCTCGGGGTCAACACCTGCATCTCGGAAGGCTATATTGGTGGTGTCCTGGCCTGCTCGGACAGCTGCGCCCTCGTCCGCACCGGATGCACCCTCACCGCGAGCTGCGGGGACGGCGTCCTGGACGCCCAGGAGAGTTGTGACGGGACGGATCTCGGCGGTGCCTCCTGCGAGAGCCTCGGCTACATGGGTGGAGACCTCGGCTGCGGAGATTCCTGCCAGTTTGACCGGAGCGGATGTCTCGTCAGCGAGACATGCGGCAACGGAGTTCGCGAATTCGGCGAACAGTGCGACGGGGAGGATCTCAACGCCCAAACCTGTGCGGGCAATGGCTATTACGGTGGGACGCTCTCGTGCAGATCGGACTGTACCTACGATGACACCGAGTGCCTCGCAGCCGGGCGCTGCGGAGACGAGCTGATCCAACCTGAAGAAGAGAGCTGTGACGGCGCCAACCTCGGCGGTGCCTCCTGCGAGAGCCTCGGCTACTATGCCGGGGACCTCTCCTGTGATCAGGGCTGCGAGCTGGATCTCTCAGAATGTGCGTGGTACGGACGCTGCGGTGACGGGACCATCCAGAACGCCTATGAGGAGTGCGAGGGGAGTGACCTCCAGGGGGAGACGTGCCTCTCCCTCGGCTATCACGGCGGCGTCCTCGCCTGTGACGCCTGCGGATACGACCGCTCCGACTGCGAGACCTACGGAGCCTGCGGCGATGGACTCATAGACACGGACTATGAGGAGTGCGACGGCGCCAACTTCGACGGCCTCACCTGCACCGACCTGGGCTACCAGCCTGACGAGCTCTCCTGCGACGACACCTGCCAGCTGGATACCAGCCTGTGCAAGCGTCCCTGGATCAGCGTCGCCACCGGGTACTCCTTCGCCTGTGGCGTGCGGGACGACGGGACGCTGTGGTGCTGGGGCCGAAACGACAGGTACCAGCTGGGGCTCGGGGATACCACCACCAGAAACGAGCCCGTTCAGGTGGGGACAGGGACCCAGTGGGCCGAAGTCACCGCAGGCTACGAACACGCCTGCGCCCTGCAGACCAGCGGGAGCGCGTACTGCTGGGGCGAAAACTCCTACGGGCAGCTGGGAACCGGTGCCAACACCGATCGCCAGACCCCAACGGCCGTCAACGCAGTGAACTACTACACATCCATCTCGGCGGGATGGTACCACACCTGCGCCGTCCAGGTGGACGGAACGCTGTGGTGCTGGGGCTCCAACAGTGACAGCCAGGCCGGGCAGTCCTTCCTCTCGGAGATCGTCGATCCCCAGCAGGTCGGAACGGCCATGGACTGGAAGTCGGTGAGCGCCGGCGCCTACCACACCTGTGCCCGCACCCTCACCAACATGCTCTCCTGTTTCGGCGACAACAGCGATGGCCAATGCGGAACGGGTTCTCCCAGCAGTGATTTCCCCGACCCAGAGTTTGTGGTCGGTCACCTCGACTGGGTCTGGGTCTCCGCGGGAACCGACCACACCTGCGGTCTCAAGAGCGACGGGACCCTCTGGTGCTGGGGCCAGAACAACCAGGGGCAGCTGGGGACCGGGAACTACAGCGATCAGTATTCCCCCACCCAGGTCGGCGCTGCGACCGGGTGGACCAGCCTGACGACGGGAATGCAGGTTTCCTGCGCCACGCAGAGTCCTGGCGCGTTGTACTGCTGGGGCGACAACGGCTATGGGCAACTGGGCACGGGGGACACCACCGACCGGACGAGCCCGACTCAGGTGGGGACCCGCACGGACTGGCTCCGTCCCGCCACACAGTTTACCTCCACCTGTGCCCTGACCTCGAGCGGAGAACTCCACTGCTTCGGTTACAACATCTACGGCCAGCTGGGGATCGGCACGACGACGACCCAGACCACCCCTGCGCGGGTGACCGTCCCCTGAGCTCAATGTGAACGCCTTGGGCTACTTGGCAGGCTTGAGGCAAGCCTTCACGGGATCGCAGGGGAAGGGGCCTTTCGCGGGCCCGGGGTTCTTCCCGATACACTCCAGTTGCTTTTTGGTGAGGGTGTTGCTGGAGAAGAGATCGAACTTGCACTGGGTCTCGATGAGCCCCTTGCGCTCTGTGTCCGAGAGCGAGGCCATCTCTTTCACGCAGCCCGTGTGGTAGCGCACGCAGCCGT
>QKIM01000410.1 GCA_003249585.1 Deltaproteobacteria bacterium | reverse complement strand
ATCCCCTTGGGGGCAGTGAAGATGAAGCGTTTGGCGGCGATGGTGCCGTTGAGCCTGATGCCCGAGAAGATGATGTGGTTCTTGTTGCCGTTGTGGTCGTAGACGATGGACTCCAGCACGGCACCCTCGGGCGTGAAGACGAAGAGCACGCTGCGGTAGTGGGGGGAGCGGGTCTTGGGGACCATCTTGATGACGGCCTTGCCCTTGCCGCCGTGCTTGGAGTCGGGGATGAGCTTCACGTGGAAGGTGCCCACGAGGTCCCCCTTGCCCCAGAGGAACTTCACGGGCGCGGGCAGAGCCGAGTCCTTGATGTGCCGCCACATGGCCTGCTTCTGGGAGGGCTCGAAGATCCACACCTTCTTGCCGTCGACGATGAAGAACTTCTTCTCGGGCTTTTGATACTCCCAGGCCATCTTGCCGGGCTTCTGCACGTAGACCACGCCGGTCTCGGGCTTCTGGGCGCCGTGGAAGCGCTTGGTGAAGATCTGCTTGAAGTTGGCCTGGAATGTCTTGATCTTGTTGTAATACCCCTGAATCTTGATACAGGAGAGCTGGGCGTCGGGCAGATCGTACCCCTTGAGGTTCTCGGCCCCCTTGGCGGGCGCCGTGACGACGTGGGACGCGATGAGCAGGTACATGAGCGTGTGCATAAGATCGTTACTCCTCAAACCGGGGTTCTCGGGCCGGTCATGGACCCTCGACGAGCCCCGTCATGAAATATTCTGTGGTCTCCCGCTCACGGCTTGAAGATGAGGGGAGGCTTTTTGCCGCGCACGACCTTGGAAGAGAAGCGCAGCCAGGTGGTCTTGAACCGCCGCCACGTCTCCTCCACCACGGTCTCGTGTACGATGCCCTCGTCCACGACGTGCCACACCACGCGCAGCCGCACCGCGGCCTTCTTGTTCTTCTCGTAGGGCGTGATGCGGATGACGTTGATGTAGGAGATCTTCATCTTCTGCTGGGCCTCGTCCACATCATCGAGGAACTTGGGTCGCAGGGCGGGGGCGACGTAGGCCTTGGCCAGGGAACCCCGGTACCACTTGAGCTGCTCGTAGAACTGCAGCACGGAGGGTTCGAGGTTCTGCAGCTCCTGCTTGCTCTTGATGGGCGTGCAGGCGCACAGGAGAAGAACGAAGGGAGCCAGCCGCGCGAGGCGAAGTGTCATTTGTTCACCATGCACCCCTCGAGGGTGAGATCATGATAGAAGACCGGGTTGGAGACGCCGGCGCCCACCTTGATGTCGTAGGAGCCGCAGTAGATGGCCTGGGGGGTGGCGTCCAGGGCCACGATGTCCATCTGGAGATCCCCGGCGGGCAGATCGGAGATGTCGAACTCCCTGGTGCAGGGCCCGTTGTACTGGAAGTCCTCGAGGTAGACGCCGTCCTTGTAGAAGGCGATGTCCAGGGAATCCACCACGGGCGAGGCGTCGGCGCAGAGGGCGCCCTCGAAGGTGGGGTTGAACCGGTAGGTGCCGGTCATGGTCTCGTAGCCGATGAAGGTCTCCAGCGGGAAATCCACAACGATGGAGGGGTTGTCGGTGCTGACACTGACCATGCCCGTACCCGTGGCCGTGCCGGTCATGGGGAGACTGTCCTTGTCCAGGAGGGTGACACTGACCGTGTAACTGCCCGCGGGGAACTGGTTGCAGCTGTCGTCGTAGAGCTTGGTCTCCAGGGAGTTGCAGGTGACCGTGGTCTCGTAGACGAATTCATCGGGCCCGGTGATGAGGATATCGGCGTAGATGGCGTCGTAGTCCAGGCAGTTGTCGAAGCTGGAGGTCGAGGACGCGCCGTCGTTGACGCCGTTGAGCGTCCACTTGACGGAAATCTGCGTGAGGACGTAGGCGGGGTTGGTGCATTTCGAACCGCCGCCCTCGTCGCAGCCCCACATGCCGAGGCCCAGGATGGTGATCGTCAGTGCAAGGATACTGGTTTTCATGTGCATTCAGGTCTCCGGTGGTCGGCATCCGAGGAAGGGGAGCCGGCTATTTGAAGAGGATATCGTCCTTATTAACATGCTTTGCGCCCTTTACACGAATTTTATCTTCAAAGGGCGCCTTGGCGACTTCGTGCTTCACCCCGAGGACCTTTCCGAGGGCGATGAGCTCCTCGTCCATGGGGCGGAGCTTGAGGCCGGTCTTCACCAGCTTGGCGGCCTGGCGGCGGTGGTAGACCGTGCGGGAGGCGCCGGTGACGGAGAGCTTGTAGTGGATGCGCGCCAGGGCGCGGACGGCCTCGATGCCGTCGTCGGGCCCGAGCTTGCGCAGGATCTTGCCCCACACCTTGAGGGCCTCGTCGGAGCGCTCTGCCTTCTCCAGCAGTCCCCCCAGGAGCTTGGCCTGGTTCACGCTGCGCTTCTCGCCCGTGAGCCAGATGACGCTCTTGTGCAGATCGGCGGCCCGCGAGAAGGCCCCCGTCTTGATATAGTAATCGCGCAAAGAGGCGCGGATCTTCGACGAGAGGGGATCGAAGCCGAGGGCCTTCTTGAGGTACCCCTCGGAGCGGCTGGCCATGGAGCTCCCCATGTAGAGCCGGGCCAGGAGGAACCAGGCATCGGGATCCGTGGCGTCGAGCTTGAGGCACTGCCGAAGCTGCACCACGGCGTCTGCCTTGTTGCCGAGCCTGAGGTGGACGACCCCCAGGAGGTAATGGAGGATGGGATACTGGGGATTGGCCTGCACCTGCTCCACGAGCATGTCCATGGCCTTCCCGGCGTTACCCTTGGCGAGGAAGCCCTTCACCGCCAGGATGACCCCGCGGACATCCTTGGGCATGAGGCGCTTGAAGAGGCGCGCGTTCTCCATGATATGGCGGGCCTGGGCCAGGTCCTTGCCCTTGACGCCATCGTACACCAGGGGCGCGAGGATGCCGGGAATGGCCTTGAGGTGCCCCTGCCCGAGCAGGCAGCGGGCCAGGGAGAGCCGGTACCCGTCGGTGGAGGCCCGTCCCAGTTCCACGGCCTTGCGGATGAGGGGACAGGCCTCGGCGAAGCGCTCGTCGAGCAGGTGGAAGAGCCCGAGGCGATAGTAGAGCTCGGCCTCCCGGGGGTGGGCCTTGAGGGCGTCCCGGAGGATCCCCGCGGCCGTGTCCAGGCTCTCGCCCGCCCCCACGGAGAGCATGGCCCGGTAATAGGCCCTGTAGGGTTCGGGGAGGCTCGTCCTTGCGTGTTTCCGGCCCCGCTGGTGCACACAGAGGGCCTTGAGGCGGAGATAGGTGTAGACGGTCTGTGAGGGCCACCGCCGCACCTTCCCCGTGTCCATGTCGTCGAGGGTGTCGCAGGCCTTCACCTTGTCCTCGGATCGGAGGAGCTTCTGCACCTTGGCGAGGGTGCGCTCGGGCGGGTCCTTGGCGCAGGAGAGGAGGACGATCGAGAGGAGGATGGGGCCGGTGGTTTTCATGATCGCACCATAATGGAAAACCCCTCCGATGTGAACCCCGGACGACAGAAAAGGGGAGGGGGTGTATCTGTCTGTTTACAGATTCTGGTTGGTTTTTTTTTCTTTTGTACTATCACAGAT
>QKIM01000342.1 GCA_003249585.1 Deltaproteobacteria bacterium | reverse complement strand
AATTGTGCGGTCGAGCCCGGCTACGTCTGTTCCGGGGAGCCCTCCGTGTGCGGCATCCCCCGAACCTACTCCAGCACCCCCTCGCTGCCGATTCCCGACAACGACGCCTCGGGCGTCTCCGATGTCATTACGGTTCCCGACACGTGCACCCTCCTGGGGATCACCGTGGATGTGGACCTCACCCACACCTTCATCGGAGATCTGGGGATCACGCTGACGAGTCCGACCGGCACCAGTGTCACCCTCCACGACCACTCGGGGAGCTCCACGGCCAACATCCTGGGGAACTACCCCGCCACCCTCACCCCCGCCGGCGATCTCTCCACCCTGGCAGGCACCGCGAGCGCCGGTGCCTGGACCCTCCATATCGCCGACACCGGTGCCGCGGACACGGGCATCCTGAACTCCTGGGGCCTTAACCTCGTCTGCGAGTAGGGGCTCATCTTCACCGGCGAAGGCCGGTTCCGCCTCTGAGACAAAAAGGCTTTGGGCTGTGAGGAAAAAGATATTATAAGATTGCGCTGATGACAGGAAAGGGAGCTCATGGGGAGCCCCGCCGGACAGCCATGACCAACTTTACTTCCCGCTACGCCGATCTTCTCCTCTCCCATTCCAATCCGCTGGGGTCCCTGCTCACCCGGGCGCTCTTCGCCCGCACGGAGTTCAAGGCCGAGGACCGCGACCGGCTCGCCCTGGCCGCGAAGGGGGTGCCGCTCTACATCATGCGCACCTCCAACGACCTGGACTTTCTGCTGGTCATGAACACCCTCAGGCGGGAACACCTGCCCGAGCCCACCCGGGTCCTCCCGGGGGAGTCCCTCCTCATCCGGCCCGTCAACGGGTTCTCGGATCTTGCGGCGCGGTTCCTTTTGGGCAAGGGCGAAGATCATCAGGCCAAGCTGCTCAGCGAATCCGTGGCCGGGGGTTCCCCCGCCCTCCTCTCCCTCTTCTCGGCGGGCCCCTTCTTCGACCCCGAGGAGCGCCCACGGGCGGTCAAGGCCCTCTTCCACCTCCTGTCCCGGCTGCGGGGGGACGCCTTCACGCCCAGGGTCTACGCGGTCCCCGTCATCCCCGTCTGGGACAAGAGCGGGGTCCGCCGCTCCCTCGACGAGTGGGGGATCCTCGAGAAGTTCGTGGGGAGCCAGGAGTCTCCCGGCCGTGCCCGGGCCGCCATGCAGATGGCCCTCTCCCTGTTCACCCCCGTGCTCAAGACAGGGACTCCCGTGGACCTCCACGAATACCTCGAGGCCCACCCCCACGAGAGCACCATGGAGCTCACCAAGCAGCTGCGGCTGGAGCTCCTGGACGACATCGAGCGCTCCTGGCGGTCCATCCTCGGGCCCAGGCTGCCGGCGACGGAACTGACCCGGCGGGAGCTGGCCCGGGATCCCAAGGTCATCGACGCCTACTTCGAGGCCGTGGACGGGGGGCTCACGCCGCGACAGGCCCTCAAGGAGATCCGCGAGGCCATCTCCGAGATCCCCGCCGCGCCGACGAGCACCACCCTGTCGGTGTACAAGCACAGCCTGCGCTTCGTCTGGTACCGGATCTTCAGGGGATTCGAGCTGGACGACGAGGGCTTCGAGCGCATGCGGGACGCGCAGAGCCGTGGCCCCCTGCTGCTCCTCCCCTGCCACCGCAGCCACATCGACTATCTGATCCTCTCCTGGATCATGGACCGCTACCACCTGCCCATCCCGTATATCGCCGCGGGGCAGAACCTCTCCTTCTTCCCCATGGGGCCCATCTTCCGTCGGGGCGGCGCCTTCTTCATCAAGCGCTCCTTCAAGGGGAACAAGCTCTACAAGACCGTGCTGCTCCAGTACATGGCCCGGCTGTTCAACGACGGGATCAACGTGGAGTTCTTCCCCGAGGGGACCCGCTCCAGGACCGGGAAGTCCGTCTATCCCAAGCAGGGCCTGCTCTCCATGATCGCCGAGCTCCTCGCCCGGGGTGACATCCCCTCCCCGCAGGTGGTCCCCATCTCCATCGGCTACGAGAAGGTCATCGAGGAGGACGCCTATCAGGCAGAGCTGGCCGGCATGCAGAAGAAGAGCGAAGACTTCCTGCAGGTGATCAAGTCCGTGCGGGTGCTCCTCAACCGGTACGGCCGGGTGAACGTCCGCGTGGCCGACCCCTTCGACATGCGGGAGTTCATGGGGGACCTCGCCGCCGGGACGCCGGAGTTCTCAGCGCGGGTCGAGGAGATGGCGGTCACCATCATCAGCCGCATCATCGGCAACACCCTCATCACCTCCTCCATGCTCACGGCGGCCGCTCTCCTCTCGTCAGGGACCGACTCGGTGGACAAGGGCGAGGCCTTCTCCCGGTTCCTCTTCTTCAGGCGTGTCGCCACGGCCCGAGGGGCCCACCTGGCGGCTACCCTGACCGACGAGAAGGATCAACTTCGGCGGTTCAACCGCTCCATCCAGGGGTTCGGGAGCGCCTGCCGGGTCGAGGGCAACACCATCCATATCCATCGCGGCCGCCGCGCCACCCTGGCCTACTACCGCAACGGCTTCCTCCAGGTCATCGCCCCCACGGCCATCCACGCGCTGGCGGAGTCCTTCGAGAGCGGCGCCTACATCATGTACTCCTACCTGTGGGATGCCCTGCGGCGGGAGTTCCCGCAGCTCAACCTCCTGGACCGTGAGGCCGAACGTACCAAGCAGCGACACTTCTACGACAGCCTCAACGACTCAGGGAAGGGACACCTGGGCCTCCTCCTGCCGGACCTCATCGAAGGGCAGGCCCTGGCCCTGGAAGCCCTTGTCGACGCCCTGGAGCCCCTGGAGCTCGTCTCGCGAAAGCACCTCACCTCCGCCATGATCGCCCATGGCGAGAAGGCCCACTCCGAGGGCTCCCTGGTGCGGCCCGAGTCCATGAGCCGCTCTGTGTACGGGGAGACCCTGGAGCTCATGATCGCCAGGGGGATCATCGAGTATGGTGATAAGGGGCTGCGCTGCGCCAGCGCCGCCCAGGTCGAGGAGCTCCGGCTGGAAGCCTCGGCGAGACGCGGCATCCTCGACCGTATCCCCTCCTGACGCAACCCACTGCAACAGAAACGCTGAGAAGGGCCTCAGAGGCCGTATTTGGAGAGCTTCTTGTGGAGCCCCTCGCGGGTGATACCCAGATTCTTGGCGGCCTGGGTCTTGTTGTTCCCGGCGTCGAGGAGGGCCTGGCGGATGATGTTGATCTCCACATCCTCCATCATCTTCTTGAGGGTGGCCCCCTTGACGTAGGCCTGCTCGGCCATGATGGAGGACTCCTTGCGCTGGTGGGGCGAGAGGTCGCAGGGCTGGATAACGCCCATCTCGTCGGCCAGGATCACCAGCCGCTGGATCTCGTTCTCCAACTCGCGGATGTTCCCCTTCCAGTGGTACTCCTTCATCTCCTCGATGGTGGTCTGGTCCATGCGCACGTCTTTTTTGAGGTCCTGCTTGAACTTCTCCAGGAAGTGGGTCACCAGCAGGGGGATGTCCTCGCGACGTTCGCGCAGGGGCGGCAGCTCGATGGGGAAGACG
>QKIM01000002.1 GCA_003249585.1 Deltaproteobacteria bacterium | reverse complement strand
CAACACCCGTCATCCTGTGGATGGGTGAATGAAAGGAAGACGAACATGCTTCTTCATAAATGTGCGATTATCCTGACCGCGACAATGCTCCTGTTCTTCATCGGTTGCAAGAACGACACTTCGAAACGGGAGGACAGCGTGGAGCTGTGCACCGACGGCATCGACAACGACGGTGACGGAGTCATCGATTGTGTGGATCCCGGCTGTGCCGAAGCGTGCAACTCCATCGACACCGACGGAGATGGGGTACCGGACTATCTCGACGCCTGCATGGGTTCCGACGATTCCCTCGACGCCGACGAGGACGGGGTCCCCGATGGCTGTGACACCTGCCCCGGTGGAGACGACACCCTCGATGCCGACGGCGACCTGGTGCCCGACGCCTGCGATCTGTGCGAAGGCGAGGACGACACCGTGGACGGCGACGGCGACGGCATCCCCGACGCCTGTGACCTGTGCGAGGGCGAAGACGACACCCTCGACGCCGACGCCGACGGTGTCCCCGACGCCTGCGACATCTGCGCCGACGGCGACGACACCCTCGACGCCGACGGCGACGGGACCCCCGATGCCTGTGATCTGTGTCCCCTGACCATTGGCTGCAACCTGTGCTATCAGGCCTCCTACATGCTCGACGAGGTGTGTGATTTCGTGGGCGCGACCGCCGCCATCGGGTGGGACTGCGAGACCGACGAGCACGAGTGCGAGGCCGCCTGCGTGCTGGATTCCGATTGCATGACCGTCGCGACGCTCATCGGCACAAGCCCCGATCCCGACCTGTCCGCATGCATGAATGCCTGTGACCCGTCCAACCAATGCACGCTCTGCACCACCGCCAACTGCAACGCGGAATTCAACGCCTGCACCGCCGACTCTCCGTGCACCGCGTTCCTGCAGTGCTCCCAGCAGTGTACCGATGCGACGTGCATCGAGACCTGCCACACCAACTTCCCCTCGGATCTGGCCCTGGATCTCGAAGCGTGCATGTGCACGTCCTGCGACACGAGCTGCACACTCTACTGCCAGTAGCCGCGTCACACACCGCACCAGCTCCACCTTGAACACAAGCGATTGCTTTCGGCAGCGGGATGTGCTGAAGTAGACCGATGCGTCCACCGCTCCATGGCCATGTATTTCACGCGCTTCGATGCAGGCTTCGTCCCATGCTGGTTCTCATGATGCTGAGCATCATGGGATGGCCGATGGCGGTGTGGAGCGCCCCCCCGAACAAACAAGCCGCCAAACCGACCGGAAAACCAGCACCCAACGCGGCCCCCTCAACGGACAAGGGCGTCACCTACCCGAAGCTTTTGACCTTCGTCTCCGCAGCCTACCCCCCCGAGCTGCTCAGAAAGGGCGTGGAAGCCGTGGTCGGGCTGCACCTGCACCTCGACGACAGGGGTGTGGTCTCGAAAGTGGAAGTAGTGAAGAGCGCCGGCGCCCGCTTCGACGCGGCGGCGAAGGCCGCAGCCCTCAAGTGGCGCTTCGCGCCGGCCACGGTCAACGGTAAACCCGTCCCCTCCAAGGTCCCCGTCAACTATCCCTTCCGCATCAAAAAGGCAGCGCCTGCTGCGAAGCCTGCCGCACCGACCCGACCGGTGCCCCTGAAAAAAACAGTGCCGCCGGCAGCACCTGCGACATCAACCAGGCCAGCGACGCCATCCAGCCATGCGGCGCCTGCCGTATCCCATGTTCCACCGGGTGCCCCGGCAGTCACCCGCGTCACCCTCGAGGGGACCCTGTGGCGCAAGGGAACCGTCACCCGGGTGGAGGACGGCCGCGTCCAGGCCTTCGTACTGTCAGCGAAGAACAAGGTTCAGGGGCTCGCCGCCCAGATAGAGGCTGACGCCCGCGGAGCCTTCACCCTCAGGCTGCCCCCGGGCCGCTACCTGCTCGTGATCACAGCCCCCGGCCACTATCCACTGAGGACCCGACGCACCATCTCTGCAGCGGGCGGCGCGGTCTTCTTTCTGGAGAAGTCCGACGAGGACCCCTACCAGACCACCGTACGGGCCCAAAGGAGCCATGAGGATCCCGTCCGCTACACTGTGGCCCTCCCCGAGGTGCTGGCCATCCCGGGAACCCAGGGAGACGCGCTCAAGGCCATCCAGAACATGCCCGGCGTGGCCCGCTCCTCCTTCGGGCTGGGGCTCCTGGTCATCCGGGGCGCCGCTCCCGAGGACTCCAAGGTCTTCTTCGAGGGCCACGAGATTCCCCAGCTCTATCACTTCATGGGGATCACCTCGGTGTTCAATTCCGACCTGCTCAAGTCCATCGAGTTCGTCCCGGGCAACTTCTCCGCCCGCTACGGCCAGGCCCTGGGCGGCATCGTCAACGTCACGGCGCGGCAGCCCAACCCCAAAACCCTCCACGGCTATGTGGACGCGGACATCTGGGACGCCGGCGGCCTCATCGAGGGCCCCATTCCTTTCACGGACAAGGGGAGCTTCGCCGTCTCCATGCGCCGCTCCTGGCTCGACGCCGTCATCCGCCCCTACAAAGACCAGATCGGTGTCGCCCCCGTCTATTACGACTGGCAGGCCATGGCCCACTATCCTCTCCTCGGCGGGACCCTCAGGGCCTTCGTTTTCGGCTCCGACGACCGCCTGCTCTTCTTCGAGGACAACACGGAACCGTATATCACGAGCTTCCGCCGGGGCATGGTGCTCTACCGTCTGCGGACGGGCAAGACCGTCTGGAACGCCTCTGTCTCCCTGGGCGACGCCGACCTCAGGCTCAAGAACTCCGACAAGACCCTCGACCTGGGCTACGTCATCCGCACCGTGGGCTGGAAGCTCGACGCCACCCACCGCTTCACACCGACCCTCTCCCTGGCGGGAGGCATCGAGGGCGGCTACGGTGAGGCCGACGTGTGGATCCGTGTGGTGAGCACCATCGGCAAGGACGAGCTGGGCAACGACATCCGCAACCCCCTGGGCAACTTCCGGCTGGACCTGGACGAGAAGATCCTCGCCCAGGCCGCCTGGCTGGAGCTCACCTGGAAGCTGGGGGGGCTGGAGCTTATCCCCGGGCTGCGCCTGGACGCCTGGAACGCCAAGGTCTCCGACGAGGTCACGGTCAACCCGCGCTTCACGGCCAACTACGCCCTCATCCCCAAGGTGCTGCGCCTCACTGGGGGACTGGGGCTGTACACCCAGCCCCCGGATCTCTTCATGACCCACCCCGACATCGGAAACCCGGGCCTTCGGCACGAGAGCGCCATCCACGCCAGCCTCGGCCTCGTGTGGGACCTCGCCCCCGCAACCTCGGCCAAGTTTGTGGGCTTCTACAAGCACCTCTACGGCCTTGTGGCGCCTTCAGACCGCACCATCCTGCGCGACGGCGAGGAGGTGTATGAGAACGCCTCCAACCGAGGCGTAGGGCGGGTCTACGGGCTGGAGGTGCTGATCAAGAAGGGGAACACCTCCCTGTGCCCGGACTTTCTCGGCTTCACCAAGTGCTTCGGCTGGCTCGGCTACACCCTCATGAAGAGCGAGCGACGCGACGAGGAGGGTACCCGATGGTA
>QKIM01000055.1 GCA_003249585.1 Deltaproteobacteria bacterium | reverse complement strand
AAGGCCCGGGTATCCACGATGACATCGTTGGGACAAACGAAGGGGACGGTGCTCTCGGTCTCGGTCCCTTCGAAGCGGGCGATGTTGTCCTCGATGACGAAGGAGGCGTCGCTGCGGGCACAGATCCGGCACCCGATGCACCCAACGGTGCAGGAGGTGCGCGTGACGGCGGCGATGTCCCTGGAGTTGCACAGGACATGGACCTGGCGGTCTTTGGGGACCATGTTGATGACGCCCACGGGGCACTCTTTCACGCACTTGATGCAGCCGATGCACCGGTCAGGGTCGATGATGGCCACGTTACCCTTGTAGATGTGGATGGCATCGTACTCGCAGACACGAACACAGTCGCCGAGCCCCATGCATCCGTAGCGGCACTCCTTGCTCCCACCCAGCAGAAAGGCCTGTGCGCACGTGCTGACACCCTCGAGAGGACCGCGTGCCGTCGCGCGGGTTTCTGTTCCTGCGCAGCGCACGAAGGCGACCTGAGCCGCGACGTCAGCTGCCTCGGAGCCAAGGATCTCAGCCACGGCCTGAGCCACGGCGCTGCCTCCAACAGGGCAGACGGGACCGGCACCGTCGCTCACCCATTTTTTGGCGAAGTCACGGCATCCGGCCAGCCCGCAGGCACCACAGTTCGCGCCGGGCAGGACCTCGTTGACCAGGTCGATACGGGGATCTTCCTCGACGTGGAAAACTCGGGAGAAGTAGGCCAGAAGCACACCAAGCGCCAGGCCAGTTCCGAAAAGGACGATGATTGCAATCACTATCTGAGTCATGACACTTACCCCGGAACCAGGCCAGCGAATCCCATGAAGGCCAGGGAGAGGATCCCGGCGACGATGAGGGAGCTCGCGGCGCCTTTGAAAGAGTTGGGAATGTCGGAGGTCTCGAGCCGCTCACGGATGCCCGCGAAGAGGAGGAGCGCAAGGCCGAAGCCGACAGCTCCGAAAAAGGAGTAGGTCAGCATCCCGACGAAGTTGTGGCCCTTCTCGATGGTGTCGATGGCGACACCAAGGATGGCACAGTTGGTTGTGATGAGCGGCAGGTAGATGCCCAGCGCCTCGTAGAGGGCCGGCGACATCTTCTGAATGGCCATCTCCGTGAGCTGCACCAGGGAGGCGATGACCAGGATGAAGACGATGGTCCTCAGGTAGGCCAGGTCGAAGGGCGCCAGCAGATACGTGTAGAGCAGGAAGGTCGCCGTTGACGCCATGACCATGACGAAGAGCACCGCCATGGCCATCCCGAGGGCCGTGGAGAGCTTCTTGCTCACCCCCAGGAACGGGCAGATCCCCAGAAACTTGCTCAGGATCAGGTTGCCGATAAAGACCGAGTGGATTGCGAGAAGGAGATATTCCATTTTGACTCTTTTCCTCCACGTCCCCTCTACAATGAATTCCCTTTACTGTTCAAGGAAAAAGTTATGACTTTCACAAAGGAAGAGCCGAGGCTGACCAGCGGCATTCCACTGTATATGGAACAATCCGGAATCCGAACTCTCAAACACCCCGTGACACACCGGAAAAGTGCTCGACCTCCCGGGGCCGGATGGAGAAGAGGGCGGTCGGCAGGAAGTCCACGAGGTCCGAAGCCCTCAGGGAGAGCTCTCCACGCTCCTGGGCAACCAGATCACCGGCCCGGCCATGGAGGAACACCCCCGTGGCCATGGCGTCGAAGGGACAGGACTTCTGGGCGACCAGGGCCGCGATCATGCCCGTGAGCACGTCACCGCTGCCGCCTGTCCCCATCCCCGAATTTCCCGTGGGATTGATGGCTGTGCGGCCGTCGGGCGAGGCGACCACGGTGCGTGCGCCCTTGAGAACCACGAAGACGTTGTGCTCACGGGCAAACTCCACCGCCGTCAGGCTGCGGCGGCGCTGTACCTCTTCGGTGGTGATTCCGGCCAGCCGGGCCATCTCGCCAGGGTGTGGCGTGAGGATTACCGGGGCCTTCGCCCGCTTCAGCACCGAAAGATCCCTCGCCAGGAGGTTGAGCCCGTCGGCGTCGATGATCACGGGGACGGGGCTATGCTCGATGAGGGCCGTCAGGAGCTCGAACATCCCCTCCCCCGTCGGAATCCCCGGCCCCACCACCAGGACGTCCTTCCCGTTAACCAGCGCCAGGAGGGTGTCGAGGTCGGCCAGGGAGGGACTCTCGCCGGGCGCGGCCAGTGGCGCGCACATGGCCTCGGTGATGCGGTTCATGAGAATGTCAAGGATCTCGGGGGGAGAGACGAGGGTGACCAGCCCGCTGCCCATGCTGATGGCCGCCTCACTGCACATGATGGCCGCGCCGACCTTGCCCTTGGAGCCCGCGACGATGAGCACATGGCCAAAGGTCCCCTTGTGCCCTCCGGGGGGGCGCAGCGGCAGATGGTCGCGGATCCACCCGTCGGTGAGGAGGAAGCATGTGGGGTTCCCGTGAGAGACAGGAGGAAGCGAGATGTCGACGATCTCGATCTCTCCGCAGAAGGCGAATCCCGGCGATGTAAACTGGCCAATCTTTCCGTAGCCGAAGGTCACTGTCAGATCGGCCTGAATGGCCTCCTCGCCCAGGACGGCCCCCGTGTCGGCGCACAGCCCGGAGGGCATGTCCACGGAAATCTTGATGGCCGGGGAGGCGTTGATGGCGGCTATCATCTCACGGGGCACGCCCGTCACCTCCCGGTCGAGCCCGGTACCGAAGATGGCGTCCACGATGAAATCAGCGTCCTGGAACATCTCTTCCAGGTACAGGATGTCCGCCGTGGAGTTGATCTCCACGGTAGGGATCTTGAGGGCCTTGGCAGCCTGGAGGTTTATAGAGGAGGCGCCGGTGATGCTCTCCTCGTTCCCGAGGAGGATGATGTTCACATCGCAGCCGGCGTTGTGCAGATGCCGGGCCACGACATAACCGTCGCCCCCGTTGTTGCCCTTTCCTGACACCACGAGGAAGGAGCCGTCGTCGCCGGGCCAACGTTGCAGGATGGCGCGCGCCGTCCCCGCCCCGGCCAGCTCCATGAGCGCGATCCCGGGGATGCCGATGGTGTTGATGGCGTGGGCGTCCAGCGCCCTCATCTCCTTGGCGGATACCAATCGCATTGTCGCCTCCTTGATGCCCCCAGTCCGGGCACCTGCCGCGCCGTTGTCAGACGTAGGTCAACAGCGCCAGCATCTCGGCCACCGCCTCCTCGAGCCCCGTCAGGGCTGCTCGAGAGATGATGGCGTGGCCGATGTTGAGTTCGATGAGCCCAGGCAGATGCAGGATACCCCGTACGTTAGAATAGTCGAGTCCGTGCCCGGCGGCCAGCCCGATGCCGACCTCCACCGCCTTTTCGGCCGCCTCCCCGAGCCTGAAGAGTTCGCGCGCCCTCGCCTCGCCGCGTGCGGCGTTGCAGTAATCCCCCGTGTGGAGTTCGACCATGGCGGCGCCCAGATCACGGGAGTGGGCAACGATCTCCGGTTCAGGGTCGATGAAGAGGGAGCTGCCGATCCCCGCGGCGGCGAGACGAGCCACCGCCCGCCCCACGATATCGGCGGTGGCAGGGCT
>QKIM01000274.1 GCA_003249585.1 Deltaproteobacteria bacterium | reverse complement strand
AGCTCATCGGGCTCGTGCTCGCTGCCCTCTTCGCAGGGATCGCCGGAGCGCTCTTCGTCGTGGTGGAAGGGTCCGTGTTTCCGGAGCTGCTCTTCTGGAACCTGTCCCTCGAGATCTTCATCATGTGCCTCTTCGGCGGGTGGTTCCTGTTCCTGGGGCCGCTCCTGGGCGCGGCCGCGATCGTCAGCCTCCGCACCTTTGTGAGCGTCTACACGGACTACTGGACGATGATCCTCGGGATCCTCATGATGCTCCTGATCCTGTTCCTTCCCGACGGCATCCTCGGCTTCTTCCAACGGAAGTCACGGGGCTCCGAAGAGTTGGCTCCCAGGGGGATCGAGTAGATGCTCCGGGTAGAGAACCTCCACAAGTCCTTCGACGGGTTCATGGCCGTCTACGGAGCGAACCTGCACGTGGAGCGGGGCGACGTGGTCGCCGTAATCGGCCCGAACGGCGCCGGCAAGACCACCCTGTTCCACCTGATTGGGGGCCAGCTCAAGCCTGACAAGGGCTCGATCCTCTTCAAGGGGAAGGAGATCGCCGGTCTACCCGCTTACAAAATCTGCGAGATGGGGCTCGGCCGGTCGTTCCAGGTGGTGAACGTCTTCAGCCGCCTGACCGTGTTCGAGAACGTGCAGGTGGCCGTGCTCTCCCACCAGAAGCGGCTCCACAGCCTCTTTCATCCTGCGCGGAGCCTGGGGGTCGAGAAGACCGAGGAAATTCTCCGCAACGTGGGCCTCCTGGAGAAGGCAAACCGGACCTGTGGACTCCTCTCGCACGGGGACCAGAAGGTCCTGGAGATGGCCCTGGCCCTCGGAACCGAGCCCGAGTTGCTGATCCTGGACGAACCCACCGCCGGCATGTCCCCGGAGGAAACTGCGGTCACCATCCGGTTGATCCAGAAGCTCTCCCGCGAGCTGGGGCTCACGGTTCTCTTCTGCGAGCACGACATGGAGCTCGTCTTCTCGATCGCCAACAAGATCATGGTCATGCAGTCGGGGGAGTCCATCGCCCAGGGTCCGCCCGAGGAGGTCCGGCAGAACCGGAGGGTCCAGGAAGCCTACCTGGGAGGGGACGGGTGATGCTGGAGCTCGCAGGCGTCCACACCTACTACGGCGTCAGCCACATTCTCTTCGGGGTGTCCCTGACCGTGAATGAAGGGGAGGTCGTGTGCCTCCTGGGACGCAACGGCGCGGGCAAGAGCACCACCATGAAAAGCGTCATCGGCCTGACGCCGCCCCGGCGAGGGACTATCACCTACCGTGGGGAGAAGATCTCGGGCCTGAGGCCCTACGTCATTGCGCGTAAGGGCATCGGGTACGTGCCTGACGACCGCAGAGTGTACGCAGATCTCACCGTGGGGGAGAACCTCGAGGTCGTGGAGCGCAACCGGGACGGGACGGGGTCCTGGAACAAGGAGCGGGTCTACGAGGTCTTCCCGAAGCTCCGGGAGATCGAGTCTCGGCGGGCGGGGTTCCTCAGCGGCGGCGAACAGCAGATGCTGACCATCGCCCGGGCGCTCATGATCAATCCGGACTTTCTGCTCCTCGACGAGCCGACGGAGGGCCTCGCACCTCTGATCGTCAAGCTCCTCGAAGAGCAGATCCGGCGGGTGAAGGAGATGGGGGTGACCGTGCTCCTGGCCGAGCAGAACCAGCAGGTCGCCCTGAGCTTAGCCGATCGCGCGTACATCATCGACAACGGGGTGATCCGCTACGAGGGCACCATCGACGCGCTGCGGGCCGACGAGGAGGTCCGCAGGAAGTACCTGTTCGCCGAGGGCTGATGCGGCCCGCCGGGTTGAGCAGAAGGTTTTCCTAGATATTCAGGGTCGTCTGGAAGATGCAGAAGTCCATCTGCCCGTGTTTTTCGGCCCTGGTCCCCTTCCCGGAAGCCACCGCCACGATTTCCCCCAGCAGCCGCTCCCCGGCCGCGTCGACCCCCTCCCGGCCTGCCAGGACCCGGCTCGCATCAAAATCCAGGTCGTCTCGCATCCTGCGATAGGTTTCGCCGTTGGCCGTAATCTTCAGGACCGGCGCCAGCGGGGAGCCGCAGGGTGTCCCCAGACCCGTGGTGAAGGCCACGACCTGCGCCCCTCCAGCGACCATGCCGGTGAGCTGCTCGATGTCATGGGCCGGGGTGTCCATGTAGACGAGCCCCTTCCGGGAGGGACGAGCCGCGTAGGGAACGACTTCCTGCAGGGAGGTCGTCCCGGCCTTGTGGATGCACCCCAGGGACTTCTCCTCCAGGGTCGTGATACCCCCCGCGATATCGCCCGGAGATGGGTTGACCTCCCGAATGTCCTGGCCGGCGGCAATCGCCCGCTCCTCCCACCACGCCACCGCGTCGAGGACCTGTCGGGCCACCCCCGGGCTGCGCGCCCTCGCCGCGAAGAGGTGTTCGGCACCGATGAGCTCGGGGGTCTCCGAGAGGATCACCGTCCCTCCCTGCCCCACTAGCAGATCACTTGCCGCGCCCAGCACGGGGTTGGCGGCCAAACCAGAGCTGAAGTCCGACCCCCCGCACTCCGTACCGAGGATCAGCTCGCCCAGGGGGATCGGCTCCCGCTCGCACTTTGCTGCGTCGGCGAGCAGCTCTCTCAGGGCTTTCCGGCCCCGGCGGACCGTCTTCCCGGTGCCGCCGAGTTCCTGGAGCACCACCAGCTCCACCCGTTTGCCGGACCGCCCGATTTCCTCCGCCAGATCCTGGGGTGAGAGGTGCTCGCAGCCATTACCCACGACGACCACCGCGAAGGCGTTCGGGTGGGTGCCGAAGCCCACGAGAGTCCGCTCGACCAGGGTGTGGTCCACGCCCACCTGGCCACACCCGAGGATGTTGGGGAGGCATACGGCACCCCGAAAGCCGCGAGCGATGGATTGGGCCGCCCCCTGGGAGCAGCCCACGCTCGGGATGACGAGCACGTAGTTTCGCGTGCCCGCCGTACCGTCGGGTCGACGGTACCCATCAAAGGTCATGTCGAGGCTCCCCGCTGCGAGCTGGTCACGTTGTGAATGTGCACGTGCTCTCCTCTCCGGATCGCCGTGGAAGCCACGCCGATGGGTTCGCCGTACTTGGTCACGGAATCTCCGGCGGGAATGTCGAAGAGCGCGAACTTGTGCCCCAGGGGAATCTCGCTAACCAAGGCAACGGTCTCTAACTCGCCGCGCACCTCCAGCCGCACCTCGCTCCCCTGGGGCAGAGCCGCCAGGGCCGTGGCTACGTTGTCGCGACCGTCGATCACGAGCGCCGTGGCGCCGCCCTTGTGGCCTCGCCCTCTGGCGTTCACTGCGCCTCCCCCCACGCACAGATCGGCTCGATCAAACCGCCGCAGGAAAGAATGGACACTCGGGCCTCCGGGTAGTCCGCAGTCAGACTCCGGACACCTTCCGCGATAGACGAAGCGTACTGAAAACCCATGATTCCAGCCTCTGCCCTCGAGATGCCCGGAGAGACCAGCACCGTGCGAAGGCGTGGCCGTAGGAAGACGGTCGTCATGGCCATGTTGAAGTCGATGGGTTTGTCCGGCAGGAAG
>QKIM01000243.1 GCA_003249585.1 Deltaproteobacteria bacterium | reverse complement strand
GATGTCCAGCTCGATGAGGTCGGCGCCCCTGGAGAGGGCGTTGTGGATCTTGGCCAGGGCTCCGGCGGTGTTGTAGACCTCGTTGCTGGGCCCGTTGTAGCAGTTGTGGCAGGAGAGGGGCACCACGTTGCCGACGGCCGTGGTGGCCAGATCCGTGCGGGCCACGCCCTGCCACGGGACGGGGTTGGCCTCGCCGAAGTACTCTATGGTGGTGGTGAAGCTGGCGGCCAGGGAGCAACCCCCCTGGCTGTTGCAGGCGGAGACCTCGATGGTGTGGGCACCCTGGGCGAGCCCCGGGGCCGTGTGGGAGGTCGTGGAGGTCTCCAGGAAGGTGCCGCCGTCGAGGCGCATGAGGAAGTGGTGCGTCCCCGCGGGGGTGTTCCACAGCCAGGTGGGGTCGTCGTGACCCGCCGAGGTCTCCCCGTCGATGACCGGCGTGGCGGGGATCTCCATGCACACCGAGGGGGAGGCGTCGTCGCAGGACCACCCCGCCTCCACGCGGCAGTCGGCGTCACACCCGTCGCCTGGAGCGGTGTCTCCGTCGTCGCAGGCCTCCATGGGGCTCTGCAGGTCGCCGTCTCCACAGACGGGCTGCTCGTCGCACCCGGTGGTGACGAAGGCGCAGTCGTTGTCGCAGGCCAGGGTGCCGCCCCCGAGCCCGAGGGTCTCACAGGTGGCGCCGTCCAGATCGGTCCCGTCGCACTGCTCGTCGCCCTGGACCGTTGCGTCGCCGCACTCGGGCGCATCTTCGCAGCCCGCGGTGTCCAGGGTGCAGTCGTCGCTGCACGCCAGGGTCCCCTGCCCGTAGCCCAGGGACTCGCAGGTGGCGCCCCCCAGCTCTTGGCCGTCGCAGAGCTCGCCGTACATGCTGTGCAGGACGCCGTCGCCACAGCTCCCCGCGGACTGGCAGGCGTTCATGTCGAAGGTGCAGTCCGAGTGGCAGGCCAGCTCGCCGCCGTAGTAGCCCAGCGTGAGGCAGGTGTCGTCGCCCAGGTAGCTGCCGTCACACGCTTCGCCTGTGTCCAGGACTCCGTTGCCGCAGGGTTCTTCTTCGCCGGGACTGCCGTTGGCGCAGGCCACGAGGGCCAGGGTGGATAGAATGAGGAGCGCTGCGCGGATCCGGGATGTGACAGAGGTGTCGAACATGGAACTCTCCTTGGAGGGTGTCTGCCGTGAGTGTAACGGGAAGTCCGGGGGTCGACAAGTCACTTTCGGCGATTCCCCGGGGAGACATCGGGGCGGTCACTGCAGGGGATATTCGGCGGAGGTCATGTCCCCGATGAGGTAGAGGGGGCTTTTGCCCTCCACCAGGATGCGGGCGGTCATCGCCTCCTGCAGGGCGGCGAGGGCCTCGGGGGAGGCAGGGAGGCCGCTCCCGTCCACAACGAGCGCGTAGTGGAGCGTGGATTCGGGGTCTTCCCCTTCGGTGGGATCGTCCCAGATGAGGAGCAGATTCCCCGACCCCCCGGGGCGCAGGGGATCGGCCAGGATCATCGCCTCGTCCGGACTGTTCCGGGGAGCCGGGGGCAGGTCTTTGGACCGGATGTGCCGCTCCGTGATCACGATGACCTGCGCGGGATCGAAGTGGGGCGGCAGGTAGAGCTCCGTGGGGGCCTCGGAGAAGCGGCCCCACCAGACGAGGAGTGCAAACCGCCGATCGCCGAGGTGCAGCTCGCCGAGCTCCTCGGGGCGCAGCGCGGCCCAGTTGATGGCCCAGTCTGCGGCGTCGAGGGCAACGGCGTTGTAGTAGAAGCTGGCCATGCGTCCCTGGATCCGCCGCGGATAGGCCCGCTGAATCGCGTGGTGGTCGAGGTTGAAGGCGCTCCCGTACTCTCCCACCACCGAGAAGTTCTCGCCGTTCCAGGCGTCCTCTTCGGTCAGGAGCTGGTCGGGATCCCCGTTCATGTACTCGCTGTGGTGGTCGTAGTAGTAGTCCCAGTGCCACTGGGTCCCGCTGATCAGGGGCGCGTAGAGATCGGCATACCGGCTCTTCACCGTCTGCGCGGCGTCACTCATCTCCATGCCCTGGTAGACCCCGCTGATCAGGCGGGCGGCGTCGCGGGCGCCCTCGTCTCCGACCCACATCCCGAACTCGCTCAGGAAGACGGGGGTCTGCAGGAACCGCCCCTCCTCGCGGATCTCGTCCATGTACGCGAGGTAGGTCCCGTTGTCGATGGGGGTGTTGTCGACCCCCATCCGGGCGGCGTCATAGAAGTGGGCGTTGAAGACGAACCCGTCCCCCGGGGGCGACTCCAGATGTCCGCCGCCCGTTGGGGGCACCAGGGCGCCCATGTTGGTGTTCCAGAACACCAGGGGCTCGGCGAAGACCGGCTTTTGGCCCCAGCCGTTCTCGTCCAGGGTCTGTCGGATTCGCCGGTAGAAGGGCCACAGCCTGAGGTTGTCCCACTGGGCCGCTGTGAGCCCCTCCATGCCCCCGTCCACGGGCTCGTTGAAGGGGTCGAGCCCGACGACGCGGGCGAACTCCTCTTCGCTCAGTGTCTCGCTGAGGTACCGCGCCGTCTCCCCCACCTGCCACACGTACTCGTCCTGCATGTTGCGCGGCCCCGCCGTGGTGGACAAGGGGGCGTTGTTCCAGAAGTTGCGGTAGGCCAGCCGGATGGCCTCGTTGGTGAGATAGTTCTGGCTCCATCCCACACAGGCGACGCCGCAGAACTCCTCGGGGTAGTCCCCCTCGGGTGTGATCCACGCGGGGGCCCCGTTGCCCGTGTGCCATGAGTCCGTGTTGAACAGGTGTCGCGAGAACAGGTCCTGGTGGTAGTCGACCAGGATGTACATGCCCAGGGCCATGGCTTCGCGCATCTGTGCCACCACCGCGTCGAGGTAGTCGTAGTCGATGGTGTCCACGGCGGGGTGGACCACCTCCCAGGCGATGGTGAAGCGGACCATGTTGGCCCCCGTGGTCCGGGCGAGCCCCGTGAAGGCCGCCCGCGCGTCGGTGGCGTCCCCGAAGGGCTTGAAGCCGTGCTCCACGTGCTTGACGGCCCCCGAGACGTTGAAGCCGCGGAAGTGGGCCTCGCGCCCCAGCCCGTCCACGAAGATTCCGTCGGTGACCTGATCGCGGGACTTCTCGCCGACGAGGATGTCGCGCGCGGCGGCGAGGTCCAGGTACGCGAGATCATGCACCACCGTCGTGTTGCCGGTGTTGTTCGTGTTGTTCGTGTTGTTCGTGTTGTTCGTATTGTTCGTGTTGTTCGTGTTGTTCGTGACGTCGGGCCCCGCGTCGGAGCCCGGCCCGCCTGCGGAGTCGTCGCATGCCGGGACCGTCAGGCACAGCCAGAAGAGCAGCGTGGACAGGAAAAAGCGGTTCATGGACGGACCTCCACCGGACGACGGGATCCCTGGGCCTGGCGACGGGATCACCGACTCGACTATACCCTGCCATCCTCGGGGCCCGCAACGGGTTTCCACGGTGAAGGGGGGTGATGCCGGGGATGGGGGCCGGCGGGCCTGCCGGGCCCGGGATCTAGAGATCGCAGCCCTCCGTCGTGGGGCGTCCAGGGGGCCAGAACCGC
>QKIM01000376.1 GCA_003249585.1 Deltaproteobacteria bacterium | reverse complement strand
AGGACAGCTGTCGGAAAACCAGGATCTCGACAGCATCGGGGAGCTTCTTCCCCATGTCCGATGTCTCACGCCCAACCTCGACGAGACCGAGATCCTCACGGGAATCCGTCCATGGTCTTCAGAAGACATGGCCCGCGCAGGGAAGATCCTGTGCGACCGGGGCGCTGGTGCTGTTCTCTTCAAGGGGGGGCACCGGGAGGGGGCGCCCGTGGACCATCTCTGGGATGCAGGTCGGCTGATCTCCCTGCCCGGTGAGCGTGTCGGGAAGGGGAATGTGCGGGGAACAGGATGCTGGCTCTCCACCCTCATCGCCGGAAGGCTCGCCTGGGGGGACGAGCTCGACAGCGCCTGCACCCAGGCCGCGAAGATCCTCAGAGCCCGCATGATGACAGCCCTGAGTCTCGCCAAGGACAACGCCATCATGCCCTAGCCCCCTGCGTTCCTCGACAGGCCGGCATTCAGCTTGACTTTATCGGGGGGATCATGTACGCGAGCACTAACCCAACTCGAACCCCTTTTATTCACTCTTCGACTCCCGTACGGAGGCACTATGTCAGAACAAAAAGTCATGAATCGTTGGCTTGTGGCCCTAGGGGCCATGCTCATTCAACTCGCGCTGGGCGCTATCTACGCCTGGTCCGTGTTCACCCCCCGACTCGGCGCGGCCGGCTGGACCAAGACCCAGACGCAGGTCATCTTCGCCGCCGGGCTCGCCACTTTCGCCATCATCATGGTCCTCGCGGGCCGCATGATGCCCAAGTTTGGTCCCCGCAAGCTGGCCATGGCCGGTGGCGTGACCCTGGGCATCGGCTACCTCCTGGGCGGCCTCATCGCCCCCACCAACTTCTACGCCGTCCTCCTCTTTGTGGGAATCATCGGCGGCGCCGGCATCGGCCTCGCCTACGTCGTCCCCATCGCTGTCGGCATGCGCTGGTTCCCCGACAAGAAGGGCATGATCTCCGGGCTCGCCGTGGCCGGCTTCGGCTTCGGCGCCACCCTGTGGGTGAAGCTCGCCGGTTCCTGGGGGCATCTGCTTGCCAAGACCTCCCTGGGCACCACCTGGGCAATCTATGGCGGTGCCTTCCTGGTCATGGTCCTCATCGGCGGCGTCTTCATGGTCTTCCCCCCCGAGGGGTACAAACCCAAAGGATGGGAGCCTCCCAAGGCTGATGACGGCTCCAAGAAGGTTGTCGCAACAGCGGACTTCACCTCGAGCGAGATGCTGAAGACCCCCCAGTTCTGGATGATCTGGTTTACCTTCCTCGCCGGCGCCGGCGCTGGCCTCATGTGCATCGGCCTTATGAAAATCTTTCCCCCCATCGCGCTGGCGCTCAAAGGCAACAAAGGGAACATCTCGGCGATCGCCGGCACCGCCATGGGCGTCTTCTTCGCCCTTTTCAACGGCCTGGGCCGCATCGGCTGGGGGCTTATTGCTGACCGGATCGGGCCCAAGCTCTCCCTGGTCATCATGACCGGAATCCAGGGTGGCATGCTGTTCCTCTTCCCGATCATGGCCGGTGGGGAATACACGCTGTACGCCGCCGCCCTCCTGGTGGGCTTCAACTTCGGCGGCAACTTCGCCCTCTTCCCCACCATCACGGCCGGCACCTTCGGAACCAAGAACATCGGCCAAAACTACGGCTGGGTCTTCCTGGCCTACGGCGTGGGCGGGATCCTCTTCCCCATCATTGGTGGCAAGTTCATCGACATGGGGCTGAAATCCATGAACATGACCACGCTCAAGCTCCCCTTCTACATAGCAGGCGCCACCTGTATCGCCGCCGCCGCCATCATCGCCATGATGAAGGCGCCCAAGAAGGCCTGACACTTCGTTCCTGTCCCCATGCCCGCTCCCTGAAAATTTGCCATTTCGCCCTGGGGGGATAGACTGAGTCCCAGGTTATCCATGCGCACGCGTCGACTCCTCCTCCTCCTCTTATTGTCCTGGGTCCTCCCAGTGGGCACACATCTCGCCTTCACCGCGCTTTTCACCGCGAGGACCGGCGCGACCCTCAGGCGTATCTTTCCTGCAGCGCGGGCCATTGAGCCCGGGGTGGTCTCGGTCCAGCTCGGTGGTCGGTTCGACATCGAGGATGCCCGCATTGAGACCTCGTCTCTCTCGGCGCGGCTCCCCTTCACGACCCTCTCCCCCAGATGGTTCAATCTCGTCGGATCAGACCCGTTCTTCCTCCTCGAGACCCGTGGACCCTCGCTGGCGCTTCGCCCGGCAGGGACCGAAAAAGGGCGCGGCGGTTCAGGGAAGGGGCGTTCTGCCCTTCGCAGTGTTCTCGCCCGCTTCCAGGTACGTATCGACGATGGTCGCTTCAGCCTGGACTACGGAAACCATAGAATCGCCACTGAGGTCGTCTCTGGAGGTGGTGACATCCGCCGAGGCCTGAAGCTGCGCGGACGTCTTCTGAGATACGAGGGCACACTTGGGCTCTGGGTGGGAAAGGATTTTGAGGCGCTTGTGGCGGGGAACCGGCTGCAACACATCGCCATCTCCTTTATCAAGCTCTTCTCCAGTGAAGGGCGCGAGCTGGAACTCACAGGCAAGGCGGATCGCCTGGCGGGGGACGCTCTGGAGTATTCTCTGACGCTCGCCAGCGGGACCCACTTTTTGAAGAGCGCAGGACGCCTCAATCTTGGCGACCGCATCCTCGATGGAACCATTAACTACTCCATCTCCATAGGAACCCTTCAGCGCTTCGCCCGCTCCTTCGGCATCTCCCCTGAACTGCCCGTGCCTCCACGGGGCTTCATGGCGGGAGATCTGCAGGTCCGGTTCAACGACGGAATCGAACGGCTCCTGGGCCCCTTCGCCCTCAGCCGGTTCAGTATGCAACACCATCTGTTGGCCACCGCTCCCGTGGCCTGGGACCACGTGAGCGGGAACATCGACTATTCGCGCCTCAAGCGGAAAGAGCGCCTCCATGTCGACGTTCTTGTGAAGGGAACAGCCAGGGGGGTCTGCGACATACAGAAGACGCCCGAGGCTCTTGAGGTACGGTTCAACGTCCCCGTCCAGAGCTGCGCAGCGCTCTTCGGGGCCATCCCGCCTGCCCTGGTTCCCACCGTCGGGGATATGCGCCTGGGCGGGGAGACGGGGCTCCACTTCGCCTCCCACATCCCCCTGGCCGATCTTACGAAACTGACGGCACATATGGATTTCTCCGGTGGTGGCTGTTTTGTGCAGCGGCGGGCCGATCGGGTTGACATCGAAGGGCTCAAGGGCACTCCGACGCTCACCCTTCACGATCAGCGGGGTGTAGTGACCAACGTCTCACTGGATCCCAGGGACACGGATTTCCTCCCCTATGCCAAAGCCCCGTTCTTCCTTGTCGACGCCATCACCGCCGCCGAGGACATGCGGTTCTGGAGGCACGACGGCTTCGACTGGCCGCTTCTGGTTCGCGCGCTGGGGGTAAATCTCTCTTCGGGGAGGGTGGTCAAGGGGGCGAGCACTATAAGCCAGCAGCTGGCCAAAAACCTGTACCTGACCATGGGGCGGTCTCTCTCTCGAAAGCTGGAGGAGGCC
>QKIM01000513.1 GCA_003249585.1 Deltaproteobacteria bacterium | reverse complement strand
CGCAGGGACTTCTACAGAGACTTCTCCACCTTTGTGGCGTCGACCCCTTCCCTGAAGCTCTGGGCTGTGAACGGTCCTATACCTCGATGAGCCGCAGGGACCGGAGGATCACCTCACGGGGATCCTCCCCCAGCTCTTTGGGATAACCGAAGGGGCTCACCTCCCACGGAATCCCCCCTTTGGTGCGTCGGAGGATGCGGGCGTGGATGTGCCCCGAGATGGCATAGACCACCTTGGGGAACCGGTCGATGAGAGCGCCGAGCCGCTCAGACCCCATATAGGCGATGAGCTCCTCGGAGACATGTTTTTTGAGAAGGGATGGATAGGGCACGGTGTGGGTGACGACGACGATCTTCCTGGCACGCTCGGAAGCCTCGGTGAGTTGACGCTCCAGAAGCCCCAGCTGCCACTCGAGCACCTGGGCAGGTGTCTCGAAGTCGGGCCAGTGACACAGCTTGGCGTCGGGGGTGGTGATGGGGGGCGAGGGATAGTCGTCGTACCAGCCCGTAGCGCCGCAGACGGCGAGGTTCTCAAAATAGAAGGGCGCCGTCCCGAGGTAATGGGCCCCCGCCCGATGCACGGTCCGCAGCATCACGGAATCGTAGATGGCGCGCGAGTCGCCTATGGAATTGGTCTCGTTGACCCACAGGTCGTGATTCCCGGGGATGAAGAGGACGTGGTCGCAGCACTGCCTGAGGCGCTTGAGTGCCGCCTCGAGGCGCGACATACCCGAGAACATGTCTCCGGCCATGATGAAGATCTGCGCCCGCACCTCTCGCAGTCTGGCCTCCAGGATGGGAAGGAGTCCGGGGTTGTGGTCCAGATGGAGATCGCTGATGAAGGCAACGCGGAGAGCACTCATAACCCATTCATACCACAGGGCGCTGGGGATGCACAAATCCGCAGACCCTATTTTCACCGAATATTCCCCGCTTTCCGTCGTAAATGCCCTTATCTCAAGCTTTTCATCGTGTTACTTGCATCCAAGAAGGAAAAAACTGTGCGCTGGATCAATTTTGTGGTATATGTTTTGGGACCAAGTTTCACTAACACGTCCCCTCACCATGGAGGACATAACGGAGGTTCAATCATGAAACGTTTCTTATTTATTACCTTATTTGCCATGAGTTCTTTTGCTTTCGCCGCCTGCGACGACGAGACCGAAGTGTGCGTCATCGACGGCTACTGCGATGTGGACGAGACCTACGGGTTCTGCCCCGAGGACTGCGACCCCATCTGCAACGATGATGGCATCTGCGATCCCGACTGGGAAGACGCCGCCAACTGCCCCTACGACTGCGGTACCGCGATCTGCATCGAGGACGGTTTCTGTGACGAGGTCGAGACCTACGCCAACTGCCCCGCCGACTGCGACCCCGCCTGCAACGATGACGGCATCTGCGACGAAGACTGGGAAGACGCCGACAACTGCCCCAACGACTGCGGTATCGCGGCCTACTGCGGTGATGGCAACTGCGATGACGACGAGACCTACGCCGACTGCCCCGAGGACTGTGACGCCTACTGCAGCGTCGACGGCTCCTGCGACGCCAACTGGGAAGACCTCTACAGCTGCGCCGAAGACTGCGCCCTCATCATCTGTGGCGAGTGGTCCGTGTGGGTCGATGACCTTGGTTGCGAAGACGGCGCCACCGACGTCTGCACCACCGACATCGACTGGTGCGAGGCGAACCTGATCGATCTGGCCGACGCCGCCATGACCCAGACCGAAATCGACGAAGTCGACCTGGTCGAGCAGTGCGCGTACGAGCTCGGTGCCGACGACGGCACCTGCACGGACGTCCTCATCGGCGGCGTCAACTGCGCAGAGCTCCTCATTACCGAGGGCTACGGCGAGATGACCTGCGCCAAGAAATAACAGGTTCTCCAACGTGAACCGACCAAGGGCCCTTCGGGGCCCTTTTTTTATCCCCGCCTGCGCTTTATTTCTTTTTGAAAATGTTCAAGAACGTTCCGGTCTTGGTGATGAGGTTCTCCCTGGTCCGGTTGCGCTCGATCATGCGCAGTTCGCGGGAGGCTTCGATGTAGTTGGGGTTGATTTCCACGGCCCTTTTCAGATGCTGGATGGCGCTCCCCTTCTGACCGGCGTCCAGGAGGACCTTGCCGAGGTAGTAATGGAGGGTCGCCTCGCGCTTGTTCAACTCCACGGCCTCGATGAGGGCCCGCTTGATGGAGTCGCGGATGGCGTCCTTGTTGTTGGCCGGGTTGATATAGGTGATCCACGCCCAGAACCCGAGGTAGGTGCCATCGTCGGGGGCGTTCTTCACGGCGGTCTTCATGTGCTCCTCGGCCTCGGTGTACTCCTTGCGCCTGAAGTGGATGAGCGCCTTCTGGTAGGACATCTCGGCCTCCAGCACCTTGCGTACGTTGTCCTCCTCCTCTTTTGAGGCGGGGGCCTGACGGAGCCGCTCCCGCTCCCTGGGGTCGTGGAGGATCTTGTACGACTCGGTGAGCTTCTCGAAGTAGGCCGAGGCGAGATCGACATAGGCTCCCAGCCCCTTGCGCTGCATGATGTCGGGGTGGAAGGTCCTGGCCCGTTCCTTGAAGATCCGCTCCACCTCCTCGGTGGTGACCGTCGGGGCTACCCCGAAGCGCGCAAAGACGTTCTCACTCTGCATGGCCAGGCTCGCCTTCTTGAGCTCGTCGAGAAGGTTCCGGGCCTCGGGAGAGAGCTGGTCCTCGGGAGCCACGGCGGGCTCTGCCGTCGTGTGCAGGGTGATGAGACGGGAGAGGGCCAGGATATAGAGGACGGCGATGACGTGGTGGAGAGCCAGGCCAGTGCGCTCGGCCAGGTCCCGGACGCTCCCCGGTTTCTCCGCCAGCTCCCGGACCACGGCCAGATCCTCCTCGCCGAACTGGTACAGGGGCAGATAGGCGTCGTATCCCGCGACGAAGGTCAGCGGGCCCTTGAGGAGCTCCTTTGCTTCCCCGATGAGACGCTCCTTGGAGTAGTGGGTGAGCACTCCCTCACGAATCACCGCGAGGGGGCTGATCCCCTGCCCCGGGGGCACCTGCCCCTGTTCCATCTCGAAGGACCCCGCCACGTCGACGAAGAGCTGCAGGAGACCCTCCCGGACCGACCCGCCTGTGACGGCCGCCCCCTGGGATTCCGTGGTGACCGGGCGCCCGCCATGAAAGCCGACGCGGAGGATCCCCCGACCCGAACGCAGCGAGAGGTACCCGGTGAATTTTTTCTCCAGGAGCTGAATCAGCAGCTTTCCCGGCGGCATCTGTTGGAAGGTGTATGAGGCCATGGGATTCGTCCGTTATTTCATTGAAACGGGTTCATATCTTTAATATGATTGGGTCCTCATGTCAACGGTTCCTGCCAACTCCAGACAAAATGGACACAATTTCACCGTCACCCTCGTGGACGGCCCTCCGGTGGGTGACCGGATCCGGCTCGCCTCCCGCTGGGGCTCCAGACTCAAGGGGCTCCTGGGGACCAGACACCTGGATTCCCGGGAGGGGCTGCTCCTGGTCCCCTGCACGGGGATCCACATGTTCTTCATGTCCATCCC
>QKIM01000224.1 GCA_003249585.1 Deltaproteobacteria bacterium | reverse complement strand
GTCGGGACCTGTGTCTGCGAAGGGATCAAGACCTGGAGGTTCCCCAAACCTGAACGTCCGGCCAAGGTGATCTTCTACACCTGGAACCTGAAGCCCGAGACCAAGAAGGAGTAGGCTGCTCCACGGAGGACCAATGACCGCAGGCGGGAAGCACCTTTACCCCGTGCACAAGGCTTCGAGGCTGGAGGGACGGATGCGCCGGCTCCTCAACAGCCCCGAACGGCTCCTGAAGGACCACGTGAAGCCCGGGATGCGGGTCATGGACCTGGGCTGCGGCCCGGGGTTCTATACCCTCTCCCTTGCGGCCATGGTGCGCGAGGAGGGACACGTCATCGCCGCCGATCTGCAGCAGGGGATGCTGGAGCGTCTCGCGAAGAAGATCGAGTCCACCTCCCTCGAACCCCAGGTCCTGCTGCACCAGACCACCACCGATCGGATCGGGGTGGGAGCAAATCTGGATGTGGTGCTGGCCATCCACGTCCTCCACGAGGTCACCGATTCCGACGTGACGCTCGGCGAGCTCTTTGAACGGCTGCGTGAAGGGGGGATGATCCTGCTGGTGGAACCCAAGGTCCGTGTGTCCCGCAGGGAGTGGATGACGACGGTCCGGGGGGCCGTGCGGGCCGGTTTCGAGCTGGAAGAGGGTCCCTATGTCTTCATGGGGCGCAGCGCTGTGCTCCGCAAACCCTTTGGGCTCTCCCCCCGTCGCCGGATCTGACTGTCAGGGATTCAGAGCGTGCTCTTGGGGTCAAAGCCCTCTTCCTTGAGCTTCTCGGGGGGGAGAATCGAAAGGTCCCCCTGGTGTTCGAGGAGCGTCAGGGCGATGATGATCTGGCTGGGCTTGTAGTATTTGCCGTCGAAGAACAGGTAGCGGTTGCCGAAGATGACGACCTTCAGTGCCACGCTGCCGCTGCCCTCGTGAAACCGGATCTCCTGGGTTTTCTTCGGCATCTTCTCCTTGGGCGGCACCTTTTTCAGTGGGTTCATCCTGAGTCTGTGGAGGGCGTTCCAGACCTGCGTGACGTGGGCAAGCCGGGTCGTGGTGAAGCCGACCCATTTCTTGGATTTCAGGTCCATTTTCAGCCAACTGATGGATTGGATGCGGTCGGTTTTCTTCTTTTTGCAGCCCCCAACGAGGACCGTCATCAGTACGGCGAGACCGATAATGGACAGAGTGCGGACGGTATTGCTCATGTGACACCTCCTTGGGACAACGGCCCACGGACCTCTTTGTACCAGAAATCGGGCGTCGGGCAAAGGACCGTTGGTGGCTCGGGGCGTGGTCTTCACGGGAGGGCGGGCCAATATTGTGTTGTCATGATCGCGGGATCTCATTATCCTTTGGACTGCCCTGTGAAGGGAGAGAGGTGGCTTCATGCATATCGCAGCATTCATCGCGACCATCGGTGTGTTCCTGGGGGTTGTCGGTCCCTGGGTGACGCTGGGGAAACTGGGATCCCGTTCCGGAATTTATTACAGCCACGGGATCATCATGCTCTTCCTCGTCGCCGTGATGGCGCTGAGTTCCTTTTACGCCATGATCCTTCGCAGGACCAGGCGTCCCGTCCCCTACACCCTCGTGCTCTCCTACATGCTCATGGGGCTCGCCGTGGCGGGGTACGCCCTGTGGGTGAAAGGCAGTGTCGAGCTGGAGGTGGCGGACATCGCCGCGAAGGCGCGCATCGCCAAGGATTCCCTCATAGGATGGGGGATCACCTCACTGCCCTTCACCGCCGGCGCCGTTACTCTGGCGGGGCTCGCGGCTTTCTTCATGCCCGGTGACGTTGGTGGAGAGGACGAGAGCCAGGAACGGAGGCGTCTGGGGTGACGGGGGTTCGCGCAATCCATACGACGGGGCCTGCCCTGTGGCTGGTCTGCCTGGTGACCCTGGTGTGCGCCTGCCACAGGGAGCGACGGGAGACCAGACCTGCGGCCCCTGTGCCCGTGGTGGACGTCGGGGACGCATCCTCACCTGGAATCTCGGGAGAACTGCCCGATCGGGCTGCCGATCCGGTGGACACCCGCCTCAACGCCCTGTCGAGGGACGCGACCCACATCGACCTGAGCTTCACCACGCTCTCACGCAAACACCTCGAGCGGCTCCGTGGCTTCCCGAAACTGACCTCCCTGGATCTGGACGGGGTCGTCATGCCGCCTGTGCTCTTCGAGGTCGTGTGGCGTTTTGGAAGGCTGGAGCATCTGAGCCTCAGAGACACCTTCCTCGCCGACGACCACGCAAGGGGGCTCTCCCGTCTCTCGGCGCTGCGGAGCCTCGACCTGAGCGGCACCTACCTGACCTCCACGGGGCTCGCGGGGCTGACGTCCCTTGAGCGCCTGGAGCGGTTGGACATCTCGCGGACCTACGTCACCTCCCTGGCCGCCCTCAAGGGGGTCGCCACCCTCATCTCCCTCAGGGCGGCCCACACCTACGTCACAGATGACGGGGTCGCTGCGCTGGGACAGCTCTCGAAGTTGGACACCCTGGACCTCTCCGACGCCTATTGTACGGGGAAAGCCTTCTCCCATGGCTTTGTCCATCTCAAGACCCTGAATCTCTCCAAAAACCCTCTGCGCCGGCTCTCCTCGTGGGTGGGAAAACTCAAGGGCCTGCGGGCCATCGACCTCTCCCACTCGGGGATCGGCGACGCGGACCTGCGCCCACTGGCCGGGCAAAAGCTGCGGGAGGTGAATCTCTCCTACACCTCGGTCACCGAGGCAGGGCTGGGCAGGTTGAATCTCAGGGACGTCACGCGGCTGGAGCTGGAGATGACCCTCGTCTCCGACCGTATCGCCTCGATCCTGCGCCGGATGCCGAAGCTTGAGCGCCTCAGCCTCGCGCACACCCTCGCGGGCGACGACGTGACCGGGACCCTCGTCAAGGCACGGGGGCTCCGCGTGCTGGATCTCTCTGGGACAAGGATCACCGACCGGGGCATCAAGCGGCTGTCGGCCATGACGTCCCTGCGGGATCTCAGGATCACGCAGATCGAGGCGGGGCGTGTGACGGACCGCAGTGGAATGTATTTGAAGCGGTTGGTGAATCTGCGACGATTGGACCTCTCGAGGACGGCCCTCACGGGGAAGGGGCTCGCGCTGCTGGGGCCCCTCAAACACCTGAGGCATCTCGACCTCTCCTCCACGGGGTGCAACGACCACGCCCTGAAGACCATCGCCGGGTTCACGCACCTTCAGACCCTCTTTCTCTCCAACACCAGAGTGACCAGCGACGGAGTAGCGCATCTGAAAACGTTGACGGGGCTCAAGGAGCTGCGGCTGGCCATGACCACCGTGGGCCCCGGGGCCTCGGCGGTGCTCAAGGCGCTGGGCCGGCTCACCCACCTCGACGTGCAGGGGACCAAGATCGACGACGACACGCTCACCGGCATCGCAACCCTCAAGCACCTGCGGTGGCTGGCCCTCCAGGGGACGCGCACCACGGATCGGGGCTTCGCCCGGCTCGCGCACATGCCCTCCCTGAGGCACCTCGATCTGGGCGTGAATCTGGGCGTGACGGGGAAGACGCTGCAGACCCTGCGGGGCCTCG
>QKIM01000339.1 GCA_003249585.1 Deltaproteobacteria bacterium | reverse complement strand
CCGGTTCCTCCCCCACGTGAACGAAGCTGACGAGCAGTCGATCACCCACGGCGATCTTCAGCTCGTCCATGGTTTTGGCCTGCTCGATACACTGGAGGCAGCGGGTCATCCCGAAGTCAGCGATCAAAGGCTTCCCCGCCTGCCGGGCTTCGTCGCCGAGCGGATCGGGCGCAGCCCCCACGAACGTGGCTGACGCGATGGCGAGCATCGCCCCGAGGCCCGACAGAGCCAGCCTCACTCTCCAAGGCACTCGTGTCACGAGGTCTGCCAACTCAACGAATCCCCATGTCGCCAAGCACTTCCTCCACCTCCTCCAGGGGGAAGTACCCCTCGTGGCGGAAGTGCTCGCTGCCGTCAGGCCGGAGAAAGATCTGGGTGGGGATGAGGCGGATCTTCCACTCTCCCGCGACGGCGTGATCCTTCTTCACGTCGTGAAAGACCACCTCGACGCGGTCGCCGTAGCGCTCGCGCACGGCCTGCAGCACCGGCACCATGGCCTCGCAGGGCTTGCAGCCGACGCTGCCGAGTTCGAGGAAGGTGACTTTCTGGCCTGCTTGAAGCGGCGTGAAGGGGCCCGGCTGTACAGCGCCGGGGGACTCTGCAGTCGGATCGGTGTGCCGGGCAACTGCCGCGGTGAGGACGAGTGCCCCCACCAAACAGAGCAGCAGAACCAGGAACTTGCGCCGGGGCTTCCCCATCACTTGCTCCCCTCAGCCAGGTGGGCTCGCCACGCCTGTTCAAGGTCTTGCCAAGAGAAGAAACCGTCGAACCGGGAGATCTGCCGCCCCTCGCCGTCGCGCAGAAACACGACGGGCACGGCCAGAATCCCCAGCTCCTTGGCCGCCGCTGGACTCTCCGCCAGGTCCACCCGCTCCAGGACGAAGCCCCAGGGGTTGCTGGCCAGGAAGTTAATCACTTCCTGCTCCCCTGCGATGCAGAGATTCCGCTCACACTCACAGGCGTCGCTCTTACTCACGAAGACGAGCGTGGGGGCCTGATCCGCAGGCTGGGGCTGTGGCGTCTGCGTCGCCGACGCCACAGCGGCCAGCACCGGGACGGCCGTCAGGATGATCCCCCACCAGGCCAGTGCCCAAAACGCGCGTCGCATACTCACCTCCGCAATAAATAACTATTTAGTTATATTGTTGAGCAAAAGAATCAACCAACCCGCCGGAGCCGCGACCGCTCTTCCCGCCGCAGCATTTCACCGGCCAGCTCCAAGATTTCGTACACCCGGGTATCGACCACCCAGTAGAAAGTCATGGTCCCATCTTGCCGGGAATCGAGAATGCCGGCCTTTTTCAGCACAGCGAGGTGTTTTGACGTGTTCGGCTGCGTGCCCTCGAGCTGCGGGCAGATCCGGCAGACACACTCCTCGCCGCGGCGCAGGATCTCCAGGATGGCGATTCGCGCGGGGTGGCCGAGAGCCTTGAGAATTTCAGCCTTGCGGTCCTGTCTGGTGGCCGGCATGGGCAGTACTCCCTGGATATTGATAACCAAAGAGTAATCAAATGCCCTCGGCCAGTCAAGCGCAAAGAACGACGCCATATGCAGGAGAATCGGTTTTCGTCGAACCACAGGCCCCGAGGCTCCCTCTTGCCGGGATTTTGACTCCATGGTAGCTTTTACGCATCGCCTAAGAACGATACGTGACCCAGGAGGCCCCATGCTCCCCGTGCTGAAGGCGCTCGCCGACGACTCTCGCCTGAAGATCCTTTGGATGCTCGAGGGTCGCGACCTGTGCGTGTGCGAGATCCAAGCCCTGCTGGGATTGGCCCAGTCCACCGTCTCCCGGCACCTCCAGATCATGGAAGACGCGGGCGTCGTCGTATCGTTTCGCGACGGGTCATGGAAGAACTACCGACTCCATCCGTCGCCGTCGCCCCTCGTCCAAGGGCTGGTGGGCGCCCTACGACTGGCCGCAGCCGAGGCTCCCGAGGCTGCCCGCCTCCGGGAGCGGGCGGGGGACGTGTGCCGCGAGGAACTCTGCAGTCGCACGGCCGCGTGAGGCGTCAGATGAGCCAGCGTGTGCTCTTTCTCTGCACCGGCAACTCGTGCCGGAGCCAAGTGGCCGAGGGGTGGCTTCGGCACCTGGGGGGCGACCGCTACCAAGCCAGTTCCGCGGGCACCCATCCCCAAGGCGTAAATCCGCTGGCGGTCCGCGTCATGGCCGAGGCAGGGGTGGACATCTCTGAACACCGATCCAGATCCGTGGTGGAGTTCCTGGACCAGGATCTGGACCTCCTGGTCACCGTTTGCGGGGGCGCGAAGGAATCGTGCCCGGTGTTTCTGGGCCAGGTGAAAAGGCGCTGGCACTGGCCGTTTGACGACCCCGCGGCAGCGCGGGGGACCGAGGAGGAAGTCTTGGCTGTCTTCCGATGGGTGCGCGACGGCATCCGCGCCCGTGTCGAGGACTTCCTGAGGGAGGAGTGACCATGTCCGGCATCGCCAGGAAACTCTCGTTCATTGACCGCTACCTGACGCTCTGGATCTTCCTGGCCATGGCCGTGGGGGTTGTAGGCGGCTACGCTTTCCCCGGCGTGAAAGACGTGATCAACGTCTTTCAGGTGGGCACCACCAACATCCCCATCGCCATCGGGCTGATCCTCATGATGTACCCGCCCCTGGCCAAGGTGAAGTACGAGGAGCTGCCCGAAGTCTTCAAGAACGTGCGCGTTCTGGGGCTGTCCCTCGTGCAGAACTGGGTGGTGGGCCCGATTCTGATGTTCCTGCTCGCCGTCACCCTGCTTCGCGGCTACCACGAGTACATGGTGGGGTTGATCCTCATCGGCCTGGCCCGCTGCATCGCTATGGTGATCGTGTGGAACGACCTGGCCAAGGGCGACACGGAGTATTGCGCGGGTCTAGTGGCCTTCAACTCCATCTTCCAGGTGCTCTTTTTCTCCATCTACGCGTGGTTCTTCATCACCTGGCTCCCCCCTAGGCTCGGCATCGCCGGCGCCACCGTCGACATCACCATCGGCCAGATCGCCAAGAGCGTGTTCATCTATTTGGGGATTCCGTTTCTCGGCGGCATGATCTCCCGGCTCGTGGGCCTCAAGACCAAGGGGCGCGAGTGGTACGAGACCAAGTTCATCCCCCGGATAAGCCCGATCACGTTGATCGCGCTCCTCTTCACCATCCTCGTCATGTTCAGCCTGAAGGGCGAATACATCGTCCAGTTGCCGCTCCACGTGGTCCGCATCGCGATCCCGCTCACGGTCTATTTCCTGGTCATGTTCTTCGTCTCCTTCTCGATGAGCCGAAAGGTGGGAGCGACCTACGGGCAGACCGTGACGCTCTCCTTCACCGCCGCCTCCAACAACTTCGAGCTCGCCATCGCCGTGGCCGTCGCGGTGTTCGGCATCGACTCGGGGGAGGCCTTTGCAGCAGTGATCGGCCCCCTGGTGGAGGTGCCGGTGCTCATCAGTCTGGTAAACGTCGCGTTGAAAATGAAGCGCCAGCATTTCGACCCGCAAGGCATGCCTGTTCGAGTGTGAGGGGGACACCCGTGTTTGAACGAGCCCTGTTCGATACCGGCCTTT
>QKIM01000311.1 GCA_003249585.1 Deltaproteobacteria bacterium | reverse complement strand
TAGGAGATGTAGAAGCCCCGGTCGAGGTATCGCCGCGCCAGGGGCGCGTCCCCGGTGTAGCAGTGGACGATGGACCCCTCGGGAGCCGGGTGCTCATCGAGGATGGCCAGGCAGTCCTCATGGGCCTCACGGACGTGCAGGATCACGGGCAGGTCGATCTCCCGCGCCAGGTCCAGCTGGTCCGCGAATACCAGGCGCTGGGTCGCAGGATCGGTGAAATTGTAGTGGTAGTCAAGACCGATCTCGCCGATCATGACCAGGTCGTCCCGGTGTGTTCTGAGAAGACCGTAAAAGGCCTCGGGGGCGTCCTTGGCGTTGTGGGGGTGGATCCCCGCGGCGGTCGGGATCGTCAGGCCCTCGGCCTCGAGGGAGAGGGACTCTTTGAGCTGCGTGGGATCCGGGCCCAGGGCGATATTGATCAGGGTTGTGACGTCTTCTTCCCTGCAGCGCGCGAGGACGCCCGGCAGATTCTCCCGCAGACGGGGAAGAAGCAGGTGGCAGTGGCTGTCGGTGAAGGGCACGTCAGATCTCCTCGGTCTCCATGGCGCTCAGGGTCTCCACGATGTCCCGGGAAATCCGGTCGTGCAGACCGGGCTCGGCGAGGAGCGCCTTCAGGGCCTCCTTTGCTTCGGGGAGGCCAAGCTCCGCGAGCGCGGCCAGGGATGCCTCCCGCCCGTGGGCGTCCTTTTTCCGGACGGCCGCGATGAGGGGCTCGACGGCCCAGGCGCGCTTCGTCCGTCCGAGCCGCTCCATGGCCAGGATCCTCGTCTCCAGGGAGAAGGAGGTCGTCTTCCCCGAGAGGTAGTCTCTCCCGCGATCGTCTCCCAGCCGGGCCAGAGTGGCCGCCAGAGGAAGTTTGCGAGCCGCTGGAAGGAACAGCTTCTTGTACTTTTGAGACAGGACCGAGGTTACGGAGGTCTCCTCCAGATCATCCAGGACGGTGCAGGCGGTGAGCCCGTACTCGAAATGGTCCGCCCACTGGGACAGGGGAGTCGCAGCGCGTCTGTCACCCATCCGGCCCGCGGCGCAGGCCGCCTCGAACCGGACGATCTCGTAGGTGTCGTTCTCCGAGATACCGATCAGGGTATCCAGTGCCCGGTCGACCCCCAGGTCGCCCAGGGCTGCGATGACGTTGATGCGGATCTCCACGTCGCCTTCCCGGTCCAAAAGGGAGAGGAGGGGCTTGGCGGCCCGCTGGTCACCGCGCTCGGCGAGAGAGATGGGGGCCTGGAAGCGGATCTCGTTGTGACGGCTGGAGAGGAGGTCGATGAGCATCCCCGTGACGGTTCCATTGGAGGATTTGCCCAGGGCGATGACCGCGGCCTCGCGGATCTTGGGATCGGCGTCGTTGAGCATGAGCTTCACCTGCTCGAAGTGATCGTCCACGACCAGGAGCTCAAGGACCGAAAGCAGCGCGGTGTAGCGCAGCATGGGATCTCCGTGGGAGAGGTAGGATGCCAGTATCGCCGAAGCCTCTTCCCGCTCATGGGCTTCCACGCGGCCCAGATTCTGCAGGGCCGTCCACACGACACGGGGACTGTTCTGGTTCAGATCGTTCTTGATGAATTTCAGTTCCATGTTTCAACCTGTCACGGAATACAGAGAGGTCAGGAGTCCTGACCTCCCGATGGCCCGGGTTTTCCCCCGCCGCCCGAAGGTCCGGGTTTCCCCTCGCCCCCCGATGGGCCAGGCCTGCCCTCTCCCCCGCGGGGCCCTCGCCGTCCGCCGCCCTGGGATCTCTGGCCGCCGTCGGCTGAGCGTCGACGTCCCTGACCGTCCTGATCCCGCCTGGGGGAACGGCTGCGTCGTCCCTGGCCTCGTTCCCTGCCTCCCTCACCCTGTGATCCGCCGCGGCCTTCCCCTCTGGGGCTCTGACCTTCCCCTCTGGGGCTCTGGCCTTCCCCTCTGGGGCTCTGACCTTCCCCTCTGGGGCTCTGGCCTTCCCCTCTGGGGCTCTGGCCTTCCCCTCTGGGACCCCGACGGTCCGAGCCGCCGCGGCCTCTCCCGCCTCTCCGCCGTTCGCCCCGCTCCGAGGACTGCGGGGGCCTTGAGCCTTCGCCGCGACCTTCGCGGGGTGGGCGCTGCTGGCTGCGGGGAGCCTGCTGGGTGGCGACGTTGCCCGATGTCTCGGCGTTCTCCTCGGGCCGTGGGCTCTCATCGGGAGCCCCGTCGGGCAGATTCCGCACGGTCGTATTTTCGTCGGTGGCCGGCTCACGGGGCGCCGCCGCCCGGTCTCGCGGGGCCTTCAGTTCCTCTTTGGTGAAGACGGCGATCTCCCCGGGTTCCAGCTCCACACGGACCGTCCCCTGCAGGATGTTCACCTCGAGCACGCGGCCCATGCCACCTGGTGTCTCGATGCGCTTCCCGTTCTTGGGCAGGTCCTTGCGCAGCTCCTTGTAGAACTCTTCCTCATAGGCCAGGCAGCACTTGAGCCGTCCGCACTGTCCGGAGACATTCTGGGGTTTGAGTACCAGGTTCTGATCCTTGGCCATTCGGATGGAGACCGGGATGAAACGGTTCAGGTGGTTCGAGCAGCACAGCATGCGCCCGCAGGGGCCGATGCCGCCCAGGATCTTGGCGTCATCCCGGACACCCATCTGGCGCATCTCGATGCGCATGGAGAAGCGCGCGGCCAGCTCCCTGACGAGCTGCCGAAAATCGATGCGGTTCTCCGACGTGAAGTAGAACAGGATCTTGTCCCCGTTGTGCAGGACATGAACGTTGAAGAGGTTCATGTCGAGTTTGTGGTGGTCGATCCGGCTGCGCGCATAGGTGAAGGCCTCACGGGCCAGGGTCTCGTGCCGCCCGATGCGCTCCTCGTCCTTGTCGGACAGAGGGCGGAGCACCCGTCGTGGAGAGTTCTGCCCCTGCTCGGAGGAGAGCACGGAGGGGGCGAGGACGGTCCCCACGAAGATTCCCTTCTCCGTCTCGACCAGCAGCCGCTGCCCGGTCTGGTAGAGTGTCTCGTTCCTGGGGAACCAGGTGGACTTGGGGGGGATGCCCCACCGGATGAGCGTCTGGATCTGGACCGTGGACTTCCCGGAGCCCGGGCGGTAGCCGCCCGTGAGGTTCCGGAAGAGATCGTCCCCGTAGGAATCGGGCTCAGGATTGGGATCGGGGAAGTCGTACCGCTCGAGGGTGAGTGGTCTGGAGACCTCCTGCCCGTCCTCGTGTCCGTATTTTACGATCTCGACATTGTCGACTTCTTCGGACAGGGGTCGGGCCGATCCTTTAATAGTGACCTCGGCGTGACCTTCGGCGACGGGCTGGTTGCCCTTGCCCGGTCCGCGCCGCCGTCCCTTTGAGGAGCTGCGCCCCTGGCGCTTTCCCTGGGATTGCCGCGGCGGCTTCGAGGATCTCTGATCTTCCCGCGCACCGCGGGGAGTTCTCTCTGGTTGCTTCGTCATGACTTTCTCAATGTCCAGAGCAGGTGCTCCGATAGCAGGCGCCGGTTGGCGTTCCTGGCGAGATCTCTTTTACCCTCCTCGAGGGTTTCAATCCTCTCTTTTAAACCGAAATGTCGCACGGGCTTTCCATCATGGGTTC
>QKIM01000182.1 GCA_003249585.1 Deltaproteobacteria bacterium | reverse complement strand
ATCACGGCCATGCCCTTGCTCCCCACGGCCACGAGGATGCCGCCGGAGATGTTGAAGGTGGAGTCATAGTCGAGGGGGCCGTCCATGTCCGCGGTGGGGCCGTTGACGATGACGAGGCCGCCGGTCATCACGATGGAGCCGTTGACGTCGATGCCGTCGCCCGCGGCGTTCACCACCACGTGACCGCCCTCGACGAGCAGGGAGTTGCCGGGGGAGGTGTGGCCGGCGCCGTTGATGCCGTCGTCGGAGGAGACCACGTGGATGTCTCCGCCGGAGATGGTGATGGCGCTGCCCTCGATGCCCTCGTAGCTGGTGGTGATATCGATGGTCCCGGCGGAGATGACGAGCAGCTCCTCGCTGTGGATGCCGTCGTCAGCAACGGAGATGGTGAAGTCACCGTCATCGATGATGACGTCCGTATCGGAGTGGATGCCGTCCTCGGCGGTGTCGAGGACGAAGGTGCCACCCTGGATGAGCACCTTGACGCTGCCCTTGAGCCCTTTGGCGGAGTCGGTGTCGGCCGCGGTGAAGGTGTGGCCGCCCCCGCACAGCACGTCGAAGTCGCCGCCGGTGATCTGGAGCAGGGTCTCGGCCTGGATGCCGTCGGAGACGGCCTCGATGGAGAACTGCCCGTCCTCGATGCACACGAAGCCCAGGGAGGCGTCCTCCTCGTTGTCGGATTTCATGCCGTCGCCGCCGGCGGTGAGGTCGAAGGTGCCGCCGAGGATGGCGAGGAAGTCCTTGCCGCGGATGGCGTCGTCCACGGCGTCGATGACCAGGGAGCCGCCCGTGATGACGAGGCCGTCGGTGGAGGCGATGCCGTCGTTGTAGCGCGCGGTCACGTTCAGCAGGCCCTCGCCCGCGACGGTCATGTCACAGCGGCAGTGGATGGCCGCGTTGTCCTCGGCCTCCTCGGTGGTGTAGGTGGCGCCGTCGGTGACGCTGTTCTCGGTGCCTTCGGCGACGTACAGCACGAAGCGTGCGGCATCGGACACGTTGATGGCCGGACCCGATGAGGCCGTGATGTCCGCGCCCGAGAGGATGAGGACCACGGGATCGCTGTCGGTGGAGGAGACCACGATGCGACCATCGGTCAGCGTGCCGCTGGCCTCATAGACCCCGCCCGCGCTGATGGTGACGGTGGAGCCCGAGACGGACACGCCCGCGGCGCTGCTGGTGGCGCTGGAGCCGGTGAGGGAGATGGTCTCGACGTCGCTGGCGTCCCACTGGAGGTCCGTGCTCACCACCATCCCCGCGCACTCGACGTCCGAGGGGGTGGTGTTGTTGACGTTGTTGGTGTTGTTCGCGTTGTTGGTGCTGGTGGTGTTGTTGACGTTGTTGGTGCTGGTGGTGTTGTTGACGTTGTTGGTGCTGGTGGTGTTGTTGACGTTGTTGATGTTGTTCAGGTTGTTGGTGTTGTTGGTGCTGCCCGAGCCGCTGTTGTCGTCGCAGGCGGCGACGAGCCACAACGCACAGAGCATGGCGAGAATTAGGCTCTTTTTCATGTTTGGACCTCCGGTTGGTGTGCTGGACGAGAAGTGGGCCTGCGCCGGGCCGTGGTGCCGCGACGAACCCCGGGCGCTACGTGCCCATGTGATTGGAGCCTTCATCCAAAGGAAATGTTTACCGCAAATTTTAAAAAAAAGCGGGTCAGCGGGTGAGGTGACGGTACTTGATGCGGCGGGGCGTGTTGGCGGCGGCGCCGAGGCGCTTCTTGCGATCTTCCTCGTACTCGGAGTAGTTGCCGTCGAACCAGACGGTCTTGGACTCGCCCTCGAAGGCCAGGATGTGGGTGGCCACGCGGTCGAGGAACCACCGGTCGTGGCTGATGACCAGGGCGCAGCCGGCGAAGTTGTCCAGGGCCTCTTCCAGGGCGCGCAGGGTGTTGATGTCGAGGTCGTTGGTGGGCTCGTCGAGGAGGAGGACGTTGGCGCCCTCCTTGAGCATGTTGGCCAGGTGGATACGGTTCTTCTCGCCGCCCGAGAGGAGCTTGACGAGCTTGCCGTGGTCGGATCCCGAGAAGTTGAAGCGGGAGACGTAGGCGCGGGCGTTGACCTCGCGCTCACCCAGGATGACCGTCTCCTGTCCGCCGGAGATGGTCTCGAAGATGGTGGCCTCGGGGTCGAGGGCGTCGCGGTTCTGGTCCACATAGGCGAGCTTCACGGTCTCGCCCAGGGAGAGCTCGCCGGAGTCGGCCTCGTCCTGCCCCGTGACCAGCCTGAAGAGGGTGGTTTTGCCGGCGCCGTTGGGGCCGATAATGCCCACGATGGCGCCCGGGGGGATGGCGAAGGAGAGATCCTCGAAGAGGAGCTTCTCGCCATACGCCTTGCTCAGCCCTTCGGCCTTGATGACGGTCTTGCCCAGGCGGGGACCCGGTGGAATGAAGATCTCCAGCTCCTGGAGCTTGCGCTCCCGGTCCACGTTGAGGAGCGCGTCGTAGGCCTTGATGCGGCCCCTGGCGCGCTCGTGCTGACCCGAGGGGGTCAGGCTGTGCCACTCGAGCTCGTGCTCGAGGGTGCGCACGAAGGCCGAATCCGTGGCCTTGCCGTGTTTGAGCTGCTCACTCTTCTGCTCCAGCCAGCTGGAGTAGTTGCCCTTCCACGGGATGCCCTCGCCGCGGTTGAGCTCCAGGATCCAGCCCGCCACGTTGTCCAGGAAGAAGCGGTCGTGGGTGACCGCGATGACCGTGCCCTCGTAGCGCTGCAGGTGGTGCTCCAGCCAGGCGACGGACTCGGCGTCCAGGTGGTTGGTGGGCTCGTCCAGCAGCAGAATGTCGGGTTTCCGGAGCAGAAGGCGGCACAGGGCCACGCGGCGACGCTCACCGCCCGAGAGCACGGAGACAGGGGTCTCCCGCGGGGGGCAGCGCAGGGCGTCCATGGCCATGTCGATGCGGGAGTCGAGATCCCAGCCGCCCAGGGTGTCGAGGAGGTCCTGCACCTCGCCCTGGCGCTCGATGAGGGCGTTCATCTCGTCGCCGTCCATCGGCTCGGCGAACTTGTTGTTGATCTCGTCGAACTCGTCCATGAGAGCCACGAGCTCGGCCACGCCCTCCTTCACCACCTCCTCGACGGTCTTGGTCTCATTGACCAGGGGCTCCTGCTCGAGGTAGCCCACGTTGAGGCCCTGGGCGATGATGGTCTGGCCCTTGAAGTCCTTGTCGATGCCGGCGAGGATCTTGAGCAGGGAGCTTTTGCCGGAGCCGTTGAGGCCGACCACGCCGATCTTGGCGCCGTAGAAGTAGGAGAGGCTGATGTTCTTCAGCACGGTCTTCTGGCCGTGGGTCTTGGAGACCCTGACCATGGAATAGATGATGGTATCCTGATCGGTGCTCATGCGCGCATCCTTTCACTGTGAAGGGTGGAGACGACCCCCGGATCTAACACAAATCATGCAGCGCAACAATGGCCGTGTTGGGCAGGTGCGTGCGACGATCGGGGAGCGCAGAGCCGGGGCATGGCCTACTCGATTCTCCCTGTTGTATCTTGACCGTGTTATGCAATTAAAATAGAGTTAAACTGTTAACGGAGGGAATTCATCATGAGGCGCGTTCT
>QKIM01000382.1 GCA_003249585.1 Deltaproteobacteria bacterium | reverse complement strand
AAGCACCAGGGAACGGTGGTACCATCATCACCGGTAAAGTCCGCATAGACCTGCACCTGCTCCAGCCCCAGATGAGATCCGAAAGGGACCAGATCTGCTGCGATGGCCTTCATCTCAGCCTCGCTGAGCCGCGGCATGGGATCCACCGCCAACACCATGTGGTTCCAGTGGAGGCGCTCCATCTTGTTTCTCTTTGCCTGTGCCTCGCGCATAGACTGACAGGCCGTGCGGAAGGCCAGCGCGAGCCCGGGCATGGTCCTGAGGCCGTCCGGCCCGGTCATCACCTGGGGGTCGAAGACCTCCACCATGGCCAGCAGCCGTTCATCCTGAGGCTGCTTCATCGCCTTGAGAGAGAAGAGATGGACACCCGCTTCGCTCTCGAGGCGCTTTATATAGAACTGGGAGAAACGCCAGAGCTCGAGACGCGCGGCAGAGGCCGGATGCAGCCCGGCCAGCTCCTCCACCCTGATGAAAGCGTTCCCGATGGGCGAGCGGTAGGTCGTGGCCGTCCGTCGGGACATGTCCACGATGACCACCTCATTGAAGGGAATGTTGAAGTCATTCAGCGCCCGGAGGAGGGTGGCCTCGTCAAGATCGCACGAGGGCGTGACCAGCTCCAGCGCCCCGAGGCCCCGGGGTTCACGCCCGAGCACCTCAAGCGCCGTCACCACGTTCTCTGTGATAGTGTGGCAGCGGGTGGAGCGATTTCCGGTCCCCGGCCCCTCAATCTCCATCTCGCAGATGACGAGGGGGCCCCGTTCCTTCATGGCAGTGCGCCGCAGGAACCGTCCCCAAAGCCAAGAGGCCGTCAAGTCCAGGATTCCGCGGGGATCGGCCATGCTGAGCGAGCCCTCTATGAGCAGCCGCATCTCTTCGAAGGTCGCCCGCCTGACCGCCGTGAGCAGTTCGGGCGTCACAGCTCCGACCTCTCCGAGGTGGCGGTTGAACAGCGCCTGTGCCAGCTCCTGCCGTGATCGGCGCACTGGGCTGTCAAAGAGGCTGTCCCGCACGAGCTCGGCAAGATCTGTCTGCCGCGTGGTCCCTTTGACGTCTGCGGAGATTACCATGAGCGCACGGGCCAGCTGTTGAGGAGGCGTCTGTGGGATGTTCAACGAGGAACTGAGCAGCGCCAGGAGATCCGTGATGGCCTGCCGCTTTATGGCCGACTGGTTGAGCACTCTGCGCAGTCTGAAGAGGGTGTAGCTCAGTGCACTCCCCATCTCGGTGACGGGGGCCCCGTAGGCTTCGGAGACCGTGGTCAGGAGCGCCATGAAGTCATCGGGGAGGTTACTGAAAACCGAGCTGGAACGATGAATGAGGATAGCCAGTAGCGCACGTCCGCTGGCGCGCTTGGTCGTAGGCAAGGACAGGGTGAACTGTCTCAGCGGAGAGGTGAGCTCCAGAAGCTCCGAGGCGCGGATGATAAGCCGGTGGACTCTCGGCAGTACCGACTCGATGGTCTGGTCGTCGAAGGAGGCCAGTGAGCGCACCGCGAGCTCCAGCTCCTCGCTCCCGGCGTCGTAGCCGAACATGGCCGCATCGATGAGCCGCAGCGCAGCCCCCGGCGAAGGGAATTCCGCAGCCGCGGGCAGCTTCAGCGACCGGCTGACCTTGCGCTCTTCGGCCGCCAGCCGGGCCAGCACGCCCCCGGCGAAGATCTGGCTGCCCTGGGCCACTTCGATGGACTCGGCGCGGCCCGCTTCGTGGGAGTACACCGGGAGCTCCATCTTCATGGCTTCCAGGGTGAAGAGAAGCTGCCCTTCCCGGACCCACTCCCCCTGCTTCACGTGTACGGCGGCCACCATGGCGGGGGACGGGGCCTTCACGACCCCCTTGTCCTCGAGGCTGAACACCATGTGATATCCGTCGATGGAGATCCGCCACTCCCCGTTCCTGGATTCGAACAGCACCTCGACGGTGTGTCCAAGATAGGTCAACTTTCCAGCGGAGGGCCCTGTGGCCACGAAGGTCGCGTCCAGCAGACCCGACTCTGAGCGAAGCAGATAATGGGCCTTCCCGATGCGCCCCACATTGACGCGGACGTCGCCGGCCGGTGATGAGAGGATCACGGGAGGCCGGGCCTCGTCGCTCCCCGAGAGGAGGGGGCGCACGGCGAAGTTTCGCACGGCCTCTGACTCCAGGCGTCCATACTCGAGGATTGCCGCGGCGAGCGCTCCTGGGACGTGAAGTTCCTCGGGGACGCCGAGGAATTCGGGCAGAAGCTGGCGATCCAGATATTCGGTATCGAAGGTGCCCTCCAGCACCTGGGGATCCTGCACGAGGAACTGCAGGAACCCCAGATTGGTCGTCCCCTCATCCACACTGATGATGCTCTCGGCGAGGCTTCGTCCCAGACGGTGGAGCGCCTCGGTCCGGTCGTTGCCCGTGGCGATGACCTTGGCGATCATGGGGTCGAAGCGGGAGGTCACCGTCTCCTGGGGCATGACCCCCGAGTCGATACGGATCCCCGGTCCCGAACCGAAATGCAGGGTGTCCAGCCGTCCGGGCGCCGGCAAGAAGCCGGCGACAGGATCTTCGGCATAGATGCGGGCCTCTACGGCATGACGCCAGGCGTGACCCGGCGGTTCCGGGAGCGACATCCCCATGGCCACGCGGATCTGCATGGCGACGAGGTCCACGCCATAAGCCTCCTCGGTGACTCCGTGCTCCACCTGAAGGCGGGGATTCATCTCCAGGAAATGGAATCCCTCAACTTTGGTCTGCATGAACTCCACGGTCCCGGCGCCCGTGTACTGCACCGCTCTCGCCAGTTCGGAGGCCCAGTGCTGCAGCTGCTTTGCGTCTTCACTTCCCACAAAGGGGGCCGGGGCCTCCTCGATGACCTTCTGACGCCGGCGCTGGAGTGAACAGTCACGAAGGCCGTAGGTCCTCACCGTGCCCTGTCCATCTGCCACGAGCTGTACCTCGATGTGCCGCCCGGCGGGCATGTACCGCTCCATGAAGATCTCACCGGGAGCCTCCATGGAGACCGAACGCCAGCACTCCTCCAGCTCAGGCTCTGCACGGACAACGCGGATCCCGCGCCCGCCGCCGCCGCCCGCCGCCTTGAGCATGAGCGGATAACCGACGTCAGCGGCCTTTCGAACCATGTCGCCCGAACCCTCGAGGAGGGCCCAGGGGATGACCGGGATCCCCGCCGCCTCGGCGGCCTTCTTGGACTGGATCTTGTCGCCGAGGGTCTCTATGGCAGCGCTGGATGGACCCAAAAACACCATTCCCAGCTTTTCCAGCAGATCGGGGAGCGCAGGGTTCTCACTGGCGAAGCCCCACCCGGGCCACAGACCTGCGCAGCCCCGCGCCTTCAATCTCGAGAGGACCGCTTCGTCGACGCAATAGCTGCAGCTCTCGGGAAGCCAGAAGACCTCGTCTGCCATGCGCTCCACGAGGGTCCCCTTCTCGATGGGGAGCAGGCACACCATGGTGCGCAGGGCCGTCCCCTCCCGAAGATTGAAGTCCTTCACTCCCCGGATGAACCGTAAAGCGGCCTCCCCGCGGTTGAAGATGGCGATGGTGCTCTCCTGGTGCAGCTGGA
>QKIM01000278.1 GCA_003249585.1 Deltaproteobacteria bacterium | reverse complement strand
CCGGATGGACTCCATGATGGCGTCTCGATCGGGGATCCTGGAGAGCACGAGGTTGTCCTCCTCCGGGAAGGCCTCCTCGAGGTCGTGGATGAACTGCCCGCTGCCATAGGGGCTCTTCACCTGCCCGTAACCAAACAGGTTGATGCTCGGGAGCAGGCGGTCACGGAGCAGGGTGAAGCACTTGGCCGAGTCGTCCTTGGACCAGTTGTCACCATCGGAGAACTGAAAGATGTAGATGTTCCACTCCGAGGACGGGTACTCCGCGGAGATGAGGTCCGCGGCGAGCTGGTAGGCTGAGGAGATCATCGTCCCACCCGACTCCTTGGTCCGGTAGAAGGTCTCCTGATCCACCTCCCGGGCCTTGGTGTCATGAATGAGGTAGCGGCTCTCGATGCCCTTGTACTGGTATCTGAGCCATGTATCGATCCAGAAGCTCTCGATGCGAACCATCATCTTCTGCTCCTCCCCCATGGACCCCGAGACGTCCATGACGTAGAGGATGACGGCGTTGGTCTGGGGGACCACGTCTTCCTTCCAGGAGCGGTACCGCTTGTCCTCTTTTATGGGGATGATAATGGGGCGCTCCTTTTGATAGGTGCGCATGACAATCTGGCGTTTGAGGGCCTCGCGGTAGGTGCGCTTGAAGTGCCTGAGAGACTCGGGGCCCACCTTGCGGATGGCCGAGTATTTGTCCTTGGACGCCTTGATGGTGTAGCTGCCCTTGGGTTCGATGCGGGGCAGCGCCAGCTCCTCGCCAAGGATCTTGGCCAGATCGTCGAGGCTGAACTCCACCTCAAGCGAATGCTGACCGGGTTGATTGCCGGCCTTGCCTTCGCCCTCCTGCCCCTCCTGGGGATCATTCCCCAGGGAATCGCCCACCTCACCGTCTCCCTGACCGACGCCGCCGCTGTCCTTGGTCGTGTATTTGAACCTCGGGAGGTCGATGTTGTGGATGGGGATGGTGACCTTGTCCTTGCCCTTCTTGCCGATGAGGTCTCCCTGGCTGATGTATTTGCGGAGGTCCTGCTTCAGTCGGCCGCGGACGATCTGCTTGAACCTCGAGTGATCCTGATCGATTTTCTGACTCATGACTGCTCCCTTGGGGGAAGGTCGTTTCAGTTCCCGGCCTTGACATCGCCTCTGGCGAAAATGGAGGCGACGAACTGCAGGATGTCACTGGAGCAGATTTCGCAGTATCCGTAGTTCCGGATGAGCCGGGACTTGATGATCTCGATCTTTGCCTGCTCGTCTTTGTCCACCATGCCCGAGACGATGGAGGTGAGCTTGATGGCGTCCCGTGAGTCCTCAAAGAGCTTGAGCTCCAGAGCGCGCATGAGGCGGGAGTTCATCTGATACTCGAACTGCTTGCCTTCGACGGCCAGGGCCCCGATATAGTTCATGAGCTCCTTGCGGAAGTCGTCTTTCCTCGATTCGGGGATGTCGATCTTCTCCTCGATGGACCGCATGAGGTGCTCGTCGGGCTCCATGTACTCGCCGGTGTATTTGTTCTTTACCTTCTCCTTGATGGTGTAGGCCTTCACGTTGTCGATGTAGTTGGCGCACAGCTTGGAGATGGCGTCTTCGTCCGCGCTGATGGCCCGCTGGACCTCGTTCTTGACCAGATCCTCGAACTCCTCCTTTACGATGGCCATGAGCTCGCGGTACCGCACCTTCATGTCGTCGGAGACGATGAGGCTGTGGCTCTTGAGCCCCTTCTCCAGTTCATTGAGGACCATGAAGGGGTTGATGCAGCCGTCGTCCTCATTGGACACCAGCACGTTGGAGATCTTGTCCTGGATGTACCTCGGGGAGATGCCCTCCATCCCTTCACGGACGGTCTCCTTGCGCAGCTCCTTGATGTTGTCCACGGTGAACCCGGGGATGTTCTTGCCGGAGTAGAGCTTGAGTTTCTGCAACAGCGTGAGGTTGTGTTTCTTGGGATCCTCGAGGCGCGTGAGGACCGCCCACATGGCGGCCATCTCCAGGGTGTGGGGGGCGATGTGCTTTTTGATCTTCTCCTGGGAGAAGCTCTTGGAATAGATCTTGTGCTCCTCGTCGACCCGGGTGATGTAGGGGATGTCCACCTTGATGGTGCGGTCGCGCAGGGCCTCCATGAACTCGTTGCTCAGGAGCTTCTTGTATTCGGCCTCGTTGGTGTGGCCGATGATCACCTCGTCGATGTCGGTCTGGGCAAACTTCTTGGGCTTGATCTTGTGCTCCTGGGTGGCGCCCAGGAGGTCGTAGAGGAAGGCCACATCCAGCTTGAGAACCTCGATGAACTCCACGATGCCGCGGTTGGCGATGTTGAACTCGCCGTCAAAGTTGAAGGCGCGGGGGTCCGAGTCGGAGCCGAACTCGGCGATCTTCCGGTAGTTGATGTCACCGGTGAGCTCCGTGGAGTCCTGGTTTTTCTCGTCCTTGGGCTGGAAGGTGCCGATGCCGACGCGGTCCTTCTCGCTGAGGATCACGCGCCGCACCCGGATGTGGTTACGGATAACCTGCTCCCAGTCGCCCTGGTAGTGCCCGACCAGCTCCTTGTAGATGAGGCGGGAGGCGGGATCGAGCTCCCCCTCGATGTTGATGGTGTTGAGCGGATACTTGAAATGTTCGAGATCAACGAGATCCCTCAGCACCTGATCCCGCCACTCCACGGGGATGAGGAGGATGGGATCCTGGTTCATGGGGCTGGTGAAGATCTTCTCGCCCCCTGAGATGTGCGCCAGATCCTCTGGGAGCACCCAGTCGAAGGTATAAAGGCGCCCCTTGCGAGTCCGTGAGTAGTTCTCCAGTCCCCGCTTGAGGAGCCGGACTATGGTGGATTTGGCGCTCCCCACGGGGCCATGGAGGAGGATGACGCGACGTTCGGGGCCATACCCGAAGGCCGCCCCCTTGATGATGTTGACCAGCCGCATGATGGGGATGTCGAGGCCGTACACCGCCTCCTTTCCTCCGTTGCTGGTGTCGTAGAAGAACTGGTAGCGAGTGATCTCCTTCTTCAAATCGGTGTAGATGTCCACCCCGTAACTCACGATCATGTCGTACATCCGCTGGTAGGCCGTACGGATGACATCAGGAGATTCCTTGATGATCTCCAGATAGTCCTGGAAGCTGCCCTGCCAGTTCAGTTCCTGGAACGCTTCCCTGTCCTGCAGCGTCGCGATGCTTTCGATGGTGCTGAATGAATTGCCGCTCATGTAGGCCTCCTTTAGGATGCCTGAGCATACCATGAGAGCGTGCCCCGGTCACAACAAATGTGTGCTGAGAAGGTCAGGCCGTACGGTTGAAAAACGCCGACTCCCGGTAATGCCTGAGGCCGTGCTTGAGCACGACGTTGAGCACCGCGGCCATGGGGACGGCGATGAGGGCGCCGAGGAACCCCCAGATCCTCCCGAAGCTCATGAGCGCGAGGACAAGGAGGGCGGGGTTGAGTCCGACGCTCTTCCCGAGGACATTGGGGGTGATGAAGAAGGCATCCAGGGTCTGAACGGAGGCGAAGATCACCGTCACCCAGAGCACACCGCTCCATCCGCCGTCCAGGATGGCCATGAGCAGGG
>QKIM01000094.1 GCA_003249585.1 Deltaproteobacteria bacterium | reverse complement strand
GGGGCACGGATGACGGGGGAATAGTCTTCTCAGGGGTGATGATGACATTGTCTTTATTGAGTTCGGTCCCGCAACCGAGGCAGAACTTGAAGTGGGACCGATTTTCACGACCGCAATTTTTACAGATAACAGTGGACACTGAGTCGCTCCTTAGGGCAAAGGGTGTTATCAGGTGATCTCAACTCTGAACAGCTGCTGACCGATGTACACGAAATCCCCGTGATACAGGGCTCGCCGTTCCTTGATGCGGAAGAAGGTGCCGTTCCGGGAGTTCAGATCCGTCAGTTTGAACCCGTCGGCAGTGAACTCGATCCGGGCGTGGTTTCCGCTAATGAAGGGATCCGAGGGGAAATCCACGGCGTTCCCTTCTCGCCCGATGGTGAGGACGTTCTCTTCGGCGCGGTAGATGTCGCCGTCGATGCCGCCTTGCAGCAGACGAACCAGCAGGAACTTGGACGGCATGTGCGGTGTAAAATAGAAATAGGTTCCGTCTTCCTCGGGAGCGGGTTCGTTATAGTCCTGGGACTCGATGAGCCTGAAGACCTGCTTGCCCAGCATGAACACGTCACCGGGGTTGAGGTACATCTCTTCCTTGATCCGGATAAAGACGCCGTTTTGGCTCTCCAGGTCATGGATCACCAGTTGTTCACCGTCAAAGGCGAACTTGGCGTGGGCTGGACTCAGGAAGGGATCGGGCTGCTCCGACCGGATCTGCCCTTCGGTTCTCCCGATGATGTGCTCGCCGCTGGGGATGTAGAACGTGGTGCCATCCTGGCCGCTCCCCTTGATCAGCACAAGCCTCGCCATCTTCTGCTGGAACTGGCTGAACATGATGGTCTTTGCCTTGGCTGCTTTGCTCCCGGCGTCCATTTTGGCTCCGCAGTTGCCACAGAACTTGTTGCCGGTGCCGACCTCACTGTTGCAATTGGGACATAGGCGCATTCTGCTTATCTACCCTTTCTCTCTGGTGGAAAAAGCTCCGTAGCTATATCCAGTTGTTTTCTCAAAGGGGCCCTCGTTCCATCCTGGCACCCGGAGTCTCATGGAAGGAGTGATTTCGCCGGGCTGAGATGAACCAAAAGTGATGGTATATGAGATCCGATAAGTGTCAAGAAAAACTGGTTCGAGGGGGTTCCCCGGGTGTCCAGGAGGAGGAAGAGAATACAGGCGGGATCTCGCGTCGCGAGGGGCTACTTGATCTCTACATATTTTACGGTTCCGGCTCTCTTCTCGGAACTGTCATCGGATTTCTCCCGATCGGGATAATCCCCGTAGACCACGGCATCTCCGACGTTGACAGGCTTCTCGGCCTTGAGAATCATGGCGAGCGAATAGTACTCCGATGCGTGGAATACGACCAGCGAGCCTTTGCTCTCGTAAGGCAGGGACTGATCATTCTTTTTTGCGGGGTCAAGGGGGTGCAGGTAAGCGACAAGCCCATCTCCGCGCACCACGATCTTCAGGACAGCACCGCGGGACAGCCCCTTTTTCGAACCGAGGTCGATCAGGACGATCTGACCGGGACTGAGCATCTCCCTGGAATCGATGGAGTGAGAGATCTTGCCGATGACGTGCTTCTTGGGAGGGGCCTGCCGAGGTCTGACGAGATTATAGGTGGTCAAGGGGGTCCCGACCTTGTCATCACGACGGATGGTGTCCAGTGAGGAGACAATCTGAGCTGGAAGGATGTTCTTCGGGCGAAGTTCGCGAATGACGACCTCTCCGAGAATTTTCACGACACGACCGATCTTCTCGGGCTTCTTCTTCTTTTTTTTCTTGTCTGTCTTCTCGCCCTTCTTCGGCTTTTTCTCTGGCTTGTACAGGATCTTGTCCGTGGGCCGGTACACCATGTAGCGCTCCCCGACCACCAGCCGTCGGTCCTTCTCCTTGGGCTGCCTGATATACACGTAGTCGCCCACGCTCAGGAGGGTTTTCTCTTCTACGGACCCCACAACAACGGAGCTCTTCTTCAGATCTTTTTCCTGAATGAAGGCTTTGCGGCGCTGTTTGACGACGTTGGTGTCCACAGAGATGCCTGAGAATCCAGGTTTGAGCTGCTCGGCCTTTTGCACACGCCCGGAGTTGGTGAGCCAGACACGGGTCCCAGGAAAAAGCCAGTGCGGGTTGGTGATGTGCGGGTTCCAGGACCACAGGCGTGGCCAGACCCAGTGGTCACCGAAGTACTTCTTGGCAAGATCCCAGAGCGTCTCGCCCTTTTTGACGATGTGCAGGGCCTTGGTGCCCCCGGCCCACCGGACGATACCCGACTCTGTCAGCGGTTCGTAGTCGGCCTGGTCGTCCCCCTGGCCGCCTTCGATCTTTTTTGTGTTTCCGTCGACGGTCATCCTGCGGCCCGTGGGTTGAACACTGGCGGCGGTGGGCTGTCGTACGGGCACCCAGTACTTTGTTGGGACGGGGGGATAGGTCCCCGGTACCGTGGTGGTCTGGGCGGCGAGCTGCCCTGCGAAAAGGATGATGGGAAGGATGGTGGTCATGTCAATCCCTCGTTCTTTCGAGTTCCTTCGACGCCTTCGCGGCGACGGGGGAGTTGGGATACAGCTCGAGAACCCGGGCCAACATGGTGCGCCCGGCCTGTTTCTTGCCAAGGCGCAGATAGCTCACGGCCATCTTGAAGAGCGCATCGGGGGCCTTGTTCTCGGAACCGAATTTCTTTATCACCTGTCGATACCGCTCAAGCGCCAGGGAATACTTCTTCATATTGTAATAGCACTCTCCCTGCCAGAACAGTGCGTTGTCGATGAGGGCGGATTTCGGGTAGTCCCGGATGAGTCTGGCGAAATGGGTGAGGGCGATGGCGTAGCGCTCCTTGCGGTAATGGGACAGGGCCTGGGTGTATATCCCATGGGCTGATGACGCGTTGCCGCCTGGGGAACGGGCCACGGAACCGTCCGGTTCTCGAATATCGTAATGTCTTCCCAGCGGCAGCACCTTGCTGCTCCTGGAGACATGTGGCTCCGACACAGGGTCGTACCGCGGCGTCCCCTCCAGCTTCAACACGACCCTGCGGGACGCTTTCATCCGGCGCGGCCGCACGGCGTATCGCCTTGGTGTCCTGCCTTCTGGCGGATGTCCTTGGCGGGGTGCCAGCCGGACAGTGGGGAGCTCGTCGGGGCCCGGTTCGCGGATCGCCGCCTTGCGGGAGCTTGTCCCTGGAGCCTTCGCGGCCACAGCACGGGGGGAGGCTCCGCCTCGTCCCTCGAGGACGAGGAGCCGCTCGCGCAGGGCGGTCACCTCCCCCTCGAGCTTTTGGGTGCGGGTCTGCAGCGTCGCGAGAAGAGATCCCTGCACCTTGTCGGAGGATGGCGCGCAACCCATTGTAAAAAGTGTGGATACAGCTATAGTCGTTGTGCGGATAGCGTTCATGGCTACACCTCTACCACAATGTATATCATGGTAGGCTGATGTAGTCAAATTCCTTACTAAGGATTCATGATGGCCGATTTCTTTCCCCACCCCACCCCCCGTATTGAAGCGACGTTTCTGCGACGCCTCAACCGTTTCATCTTCAGGTTCGTCGTCCCGGACGGCCGGGAGGT
>QKIM01000557.1 GCA_003249585.1 Deltaproteobacteria bacterium | reverse complement strand
CATCCGAAAACGTATCTCCGCTGTGGCGATGTGAGAGGTTTCCATGGCAACTATTCTCATAGCCGACGACTCCCAGACTTCCCGCAAGATGATCTCCTCGGTGCTCTCCCCGCTGGGCTACACGGTCCTTGAGGCCGACAACGGCGCCGAGGCATGGAACAAGGTGAACGCCCGAAAGCCCGATATCGTAATCCTGGATATCCTCATGCCCAAGATGGGCGGTTTCGAGCTCTCTCGGCAGATCAAGAACACCGCAGGGCTCTCCCACATCGGCATCATCATGCTCACCTCCCTCAAGCAGCAGTCCAACAAGTTCTGGGGGCTCAAGCAGGGTGCCGACTTCTACCTCACGAAGCCGACCCACCCCAAGGATCTCATCGAGTGCGTGCAGAAGCTCCTGGAGAGTCCCAAGTGACCACGGCGAAGGTCCTCACCTTCTTCATCGGCTCCACGCAGCTCGCCATAGAAAGAACCATCATCGAGGAGGTCTTCGTCCTCTCGAACATCACCCGCATCCCCGTTGCCCCCCCGTTCATGAACTGGGTGGCCAACTGGCAGGGGACGATCATCCCCGTTGTGGATTTGAGCCCCTTCGTATCGGAAAAGCTCAAGGTGGTCGTCTCTCAGAAGACCGCGCTGGCGATCCGGAGTGGGGGGCACGATTCGGCCTTCGCCCTCGTCGTGGACGACATCGGCTCCAACATGGATCTGAGTCAGGTCGCCCTGCCCGAGAACCAGCTCCCCTACTACGCCAAGGGCCGCCTCCTCCACAGGGAGCAGATGATCTGGCTGGTCTCACCGTCCAAAATCGAGAAAATGGTTATTGGCCATATAGGGAAATTATCTTAATATTACAAGCCCAACACCCCGACGAAGGACCGGATCATGGCCAAAAAAGTCGCCACCCAGAAAAAGATCGTCAACAAGATTCTCACCTTCGGGGCGCTCCCCATCGTCCTGCCGCTGGTCCTCCTCCTGATCCTCATCACCATCGCCTACTTCCAGCTCAGGGGCGTCTATGGCCAGTATGACCGCATCGTGCAGCACCTGCGGAGCGACCTGAAGACCATCGACAACTCCATCCACCGCGACACGAAGGAGATCCAGACCAATCAGCAGCAGGTCTTCAATGTCACCCGCGAGTTCGGCATGAACCAGATGGAGCAGCAGATCTCCTATACGGCCGGGGATCTCCTCTTTCGGATCAGCGGACTGCCCGGCTACCACTTCCGCGAGAACCGTATCGCGCTGCTCTCCCTCTATCTGGACAAGACGCGCCTCCCCAAGGATCTGCTGAAACCTGCGGTCCCCGCAGGCACAAAGCCGGCAGGCACCACGACCCCACCCGGCTCCCCGCTGGTCGCGCCGGCGCTGCAGCCCAAGGCGCTCCCTCCCCCGGCCCTGCCCACGGCCCCCGCGGTGGCCCCCGCCACGGGAAAACCGGACACGAAGAAGCTCTCCTTCGCCGAGCGGCTCGCGCTGGACTACGACCAGTGGAAGGGCTCCGCGGCCGCCGTCACCGACAAGGCCCTCATCGAGATAATGCGGGAGCTCGCCCCCCGGATGAAGCTCGGGTACAAAGAACCCAATGTCTTCATCGTGGAACACGTGACCTCGACGCGTCACCGCATCCTCTGGGCCACGGAACAGTACTGGCGCTCCAGGGACATGATCAAGGTCAAAGAGCTTGAGAAGCTCCGGGAGAAAATGATCTCCGCCCGGTACATGAAGGACTTCCTTGACTTTCAGCAGGGCAAGTCCACGGTGAAGCTCCTCACCAGGGTCGAGGCGCCCCGGGGGAGCTCCTTCGTCAAGGCCAAGTACACCTTCTCCCAGAAGGAGTACTTTGCGCTGCTGCCGCTGTTCGGCACCCGCCTCTCCATCGGCGTCAAGACCCCGCTGGCGGCCCAGCAGCTCAAGGCGCTCGACGAGATCGGCAACTCCCTGGGTAAGGTCTCCAACGTCTTCGAGGAGACCAGCCACAAAATCGAGTCCGTCAACGACACGACCAAACAGCTCTACCAGAGCTTCAGCACAGAAGTGAAGACCTTCAAGCGCACCTTCCTCCTCATGCTCGGGCTCTCCATCGCCTTCTTGATCCTGATCTTCTTCGTGGAGTACATGCTGGTGAAGAAACGCATCGAGCGTCCCATCACCCACATGACCGAGGTCGCCAAGCGGATCCACCAGGGCGAGTTCGGCACCCGCTGCGAGATCAATACCGAGGACGAGCTGGAGGAGCTGGCCACGTCCATCAACGAGATGCTGGACCGGATCGTCTTCCTCATCCGGTCCGACGCGGACCGGCAGCGCATGCAGGAGGACATCCTGGTTCTCCTGGAGACGGTCTCCCAGGCCTCCAAGGGCGACCTCACCGTGCGCGGCCAGGTGGTCACCGAGGAGCTCCAGGCCGTCAACGACGCCTTCAACCACATGATGACCTCCATCGGTGCGCTGGTCATCAAGGTGCGCAAGAGCGGCGTCGGGCTGGAGAGCACCACCCGCATGCTCCTGGAGTCCCTCAAGGTCATCCTGGAGAAGGCCACCACCCAGGCCTCCAATCTGGACATCGCCTCCCGCAAGATCAAGGCCCTGGGCGACCGCTCCCAGGAGATCACCCGCATGGTGGAGCAGATCGGGAATATCGCGATGGAAACGCGCACGCTGGCCCTCAACGCCACCCTGGAGGCCTCCAGAGCGGGAGAGCGGGACACGGGCATCTCCCACCTGGCGGAGCACGTGCGTCAACTGGCCGAGGGTCTCGAAAAGACCAAGCAGGACATCGAGTCCTTCATCGGCTCCATCCAGCTGGCCACCAACTACGCCGTCGACTCCGTGCAGGACGTACTGGGCCTCACGCGGAACACCCGAAACGAGGCCGAGGGCGCCTGCCACACGGCCGAGATGACCTATGGAGAGGCCGAAGAGCTGGGCAAGTCCATCGCGCTGTTCCGCGTCAAGACGCCCAAGGACAAGGAACGGGAGGTCATGCTCAAGGGGGGGCTGGTCAACATCGTCAGCGCCATCAAGAGCATCAGGGGCCTTGTCAACTCCATGGACACCAAGGAGTTCGACTCCCTCAACGTCATCCTCGACGATTTCGAGAAGGACCTGGACAACTTCGGCTTCGATGAGTACCAGGTGCTCCTGGAGTCGCGCTCCGAGGCAAAGGAAGACGAAGTGCCCGCCATCCTGACGGGGCCTCGGGAGGCGTAGATGGCGTCCCTGGGATTGGACCTGGGCCCCAGCGGGAACTGGTTTCTCCAGCGCCTCATGGGGAACCGCCCGTCGGAGCTCGGGTTCCGGCTGGCCCGGCGCGGGTTGTCCATGGTCCTTGATCTCCTCTCGGATTACGAACCGCTGGAGCGCCTCAAGGAGCTCTCCTCCGCCAGGGTGGAGGGGTCCCTCTTCCTGGAGGGGCTGGCCCTCCAGTTCGAGGGTCAGGGCTTCGACTCCGCGCCGTCCTTCCTCACCATCCCTTCGCCCGACGCGTCGCCAGAGCACCAGAACTCGGCCATGGACTTCTACGACCCGGAGCTCCTGGCCACGCTCCTCCAGGTC
>QKIM01000073.1 GCA_003249585.1 Deltaproteobacteria bacterium | reverse complement strand
AAAGGAGCGAGAGGGCGGCGGCGCGCATGGGGATCACTGTGCTCCGATCAGTTCACCGGCTGGCAGGTGACGGGATCCACACACTCGTAGCAGCTCCACATGTAGGCCATGATTGTGTCTGAAGGGCAGTCGGGGGGGGACTGGGAGCAGACGGGGAAGGAGCCGTCGTCGCAGTGTTCGTCGCGCTCGGTCTCGCAGGTGTCGGGCAGCACGCATTGCCAGCAGCCCGTGGACTCCTGGACGATGGCGATGAGGTTCTCCCCGCAGTAGGGCTTCTCGTCGGCACAGGTGAGGGTGGCTCCCGTGGCACAGGGGTTCTCGCCGCAGCCGGGGACACAGGTCTCCTCGCAGCCCGGGCACTCGGTCCCGCAGGGATCACAGAGCTCCTCGTCGGGGCAGGCGTTGTCGTAATGGCACTCCACGGGATCGCAGGTCCACGGGAGCACGCAGCGGTAGCAGTCATCCTGCCAGGCGAGAATCTCATACTCCTTGCACGTCGGCTCCAGCATGTCGCACAGCGGGGTCGTCTGGTCATCGCAGCTCGTGTCGCGGCCGTCGCTGCACGTGAGCCGGTCCACGCACTTCCAGCAGTCGCCGATGACCACGGCGGTCTGGGAAGGGTCCTCGCACTGGGGCCGCTGCTCGAAGCAGGTGGCGAGGATCCCGGTGTCGCATCCGTGGGGGCTGCACAGGGCCACGCAGTCGTTGCACCAGGGGCAGGACGAGGTAGCGCAGGGGTTGCAGTACTCGTCGTTGCCGCAGTCCGCGTCGACGGTGCAGTCGGCCTCGGTCTGCTCCCACTCGCAGGTGTCGTCGGTCACGCAGTACCAGCACCCGGAGATGATGGCAGGGATATATCCCGTGTCGCAGACCGGTTCACTCTCGGTACAGGTGAGGGGAGCCCCGTCGTCGCAGGTCTCGTCGCGGACGGGGACGGTCGTCGTTCCATCGTCGCAGGCGACGAAGAGGAGGGACAGGGCGAGGATGGTCGTGAGGATCTTCATGGTGGGTCTCCCGTGGTGGTGAGAGGATATTCTAGGGGAGGACGCGCGGGAAGACAAGGTGATTCGAGGCGCCCCGACGTCGTCGTCCCGAAGGTGGGGACCCATTTTTCCTCATGAAATCCTGCGTCGAGGAGGTTCCAGCCTGCGCGGGAAAGACGAGCCGCCGGGCAAGAAATGCACCTGTCCCGCCCGTGGTCGGCGCTCTAGGGGGCGACCACGGCCACGGGGCCATCGCGCGTCACGGTCGTGCCGTCGCCCAGTTGACCGTCGGTGTTGTCCCCGAAACACCAGGGCAGGCCGTCCGTGTCCAGAAGGCAGACGTGATCGTACCCCGCCGAGATCTGCTGCCATCCTCCCGCCGGCGGCGTCGTGACCGTCACCGGGGAGGAGGAGCTGCCCGAGGTGCCGTTGCCCAGGGGGCCCTCCCCGCAGCAGCGGACCGAGCCGTCCAGTTTCATGAAGCAGGTGCGCGAGGCCCTCCCGGAGATGCGGCTGGGGGTGCCGTAGAGGGGAGTGTAGGTGACCGAGGGCGTCGTGATGAGGGTGCTCTCCGCGCTGCAGAATCGCCCGTTGGGGTTTGACCCCCAGCAGTAGATCTTGCCCGTGGTGTACCCGAGACCGCACCCGTATCCGTCCCCCAGGGTCAGGTGGGGCAGGAAGTCTCCCGCCTCGAGGTTCGTCTCGAGGAGCTGCTCCGGAAACCCGACGAGGGGTGAGGCGCTTCCCGTCCCCAGAGCCTGATCGGCGTTGTCTCCCCAGCAGTCGATGCCGCCCCCGCTGCGCTGGGCGCAGGTCGTGTACTCCCCGGCCACCAGATCGATCACGGTGGTGGTGGTCTCCGCGTTGCCCGGGGGGGAACAGGTGGAGGTCGTTCCCCGCCCCAGCTGGCCCAGGGACCCGTCACCCCAGCAGAACACCTCTCCGTTGGAGTTTGTGGCGCAGGTGTGGTCCCGGCCGGCGGTCACGAGCCCGAAACTGGTGGCGGGGTTGAACAGGTCGGAGAAGACGGGAACGAGGGCGTCGCCCGTGTCGGCCCCCGTGACCTGGCAGGAGTCGTTGCGGCCCCAGCAGTAGAGCTTCCAGTCCGTGGAGAGGGCGCAGGTGTGTCGGGCCCCGGTGGAGACGAGGGAGAACCCCTCCCCGGTGGCGAGGTTCGTGGGGAGGACCCGGACGGGGGTCGCGCTGGCCGTGGTCTGGCCGTTGCCGAGGACACCCCGGTCGCCGGCGCCCCAGCACCAGATGTCTCCATGGTCGTCCAGCGCGCAGGTGTGCTGTTCCCCGGCGGCGAGTTGCACGACCCTGCGGCAGTCGGAGGTGTCGTACACGCAGCCCTCGGCGCTGCAGCCGAGGGTGCCGGCGAAGTAGCCCAGGGAGCGGCAGGTCGCCCCGTCGAGGTCCGTCGCCTCGCACTCCTCGAGCTCATCGATGGTTCCGTTGCCGCAGGTGGGGACATTGAAGCATTGCCCGTCATCGACGCCGGTGCAGTCCGTGTCGCAGGTGACTGTGCCCCCCGAGTATCCCAGGGATGCGCAGGTGATCTCTCCGAGATCGGTGCCGTCGCAGGTCTCGTAGGGGGCGTCCAGGACGCCGTCACCGCAGAAACCGAAGAGCTCGCACCCGGAGAGGTCCAGGTCGCACGCAGGGGTACAGGCGATGTAGCCGTCGTTGTAGCCCAGGCTCTGACAGGTGGCGCCTGCGAATTCATCGGTGTCACAGGCCTCCCAGGGCGCCTGGAGGATGCCGTCGCCGCAGCCCCCCTCGCCCTCGCACCCGCCCGTGTCGAAGTGGCAGTCGTCTCCGCACGCCAGGGCGCCCCCCTCGAAGCCCAGGGCTTCGCAGGTGGCGCCGTCGAGGTCCGTCGCCTCGCACCGCTCGCTCCCCTGGACCTTTCCGTCGCCACAGACCGTTTCCATGAAGCAGCCGCTGGTGTCTCGCAGGCAGTCGCTGCCGCAGCCCAGGTCTCCACCGAGATATCCGAGGGATTCACAGCTTTCTCCTTGAAAGTCCGCTCCATCACACTCTTCGGGGTTCTGCGCCGTGCCGTCGCCGCAGGACTCGGCCCCCTGGCAGGTGGACAGGTCGAGGCGGCAGTCGTCGCCGCAGGTCACCACGGTGTCGCCCTCGTAGCCCAGTGACGCGCAGGTCGTGTAGGGTATGTTCTCCCCGTCGCAGGACTCGTTGTCTCCCTGGATGACCCCGTCGCCGCAGCGGCCGAAGGGGACGCAGGCGTCTTCGACGATGGTGCAGGCGTTACAGGCCAGAATTCCGCCGTAATACCCCAGGGAGAGGCAGCTGGAGCTGCCGAAGCTCTCCCCGTCGCAGGCCTCCCCGGGATCCAGGACTCCGTCGCCGCAGGTGTCGCTGTCTGCGATCTTCTCATCACAGGCCGCGAGGACGATGGAAAGGGCGATGAGGGGAAGGATGGCGGAACGAAACATGACGGGACCTCCCTTGGGTCGGTGAACACTCCTCGAAACTATAGTGGATAGGCCCGAAGGTGGGAAGGACTATTGTAGGAGAGGGCACGACACGTCGTGCCCGTACGGAGAGGGCACGACACG
>QKIM01000498.1 GCA_003249585.1 Deltaproteobacteria bacterium | reverse complement strand
CCCTCGAAATCCCCGTCTTTTGACAAGTCAGCCCCGAAGCCGTGCCTGGCCTGCGTGCTATTCCCAGGGCGAGACGCGGGTGGGGATCATGCAGTCCGAATTCGCGCCGTTGCCCAGCTGGCCGGAGCCTCCCTCGCCCCTGCAGTAGGCCTCCCCCGATATCCCAGCTCCTGGCAGGAGGAGACGTCAAACGCGTCCCCGTCACACTCCGCGTCGATGTCGATGACCCCGTCCCCGCAGCGCTCCGCCTCCGTGTTCTCTTGCGAACAGGTCGCCCAGGTAGATATTGTGAAATCCCACACGAACATCCATCTTTTCATTGTGTTCTCCTTTACATGCCAACGAAGATTGCACGACGCCCTCCTTCACGTGAACGGAATAAATCAGCCGCATTCTGCCGGCGAGGCGCTCCTTGGTCGGTGTTCCCGCGATGCGCTCCGCGAGCAGCCGGTCCCATCAAAGGGGTCAACAGAATTTTCCAAGGAAAAACTTTCGTCGGCATCTTTTGTTTATGATACACCGTCCCTTTCCGGGGACCATCCCCGAGAGAGGAAGAAGCCATGCGCCTAGGACTCGTCGCCCTGATCCCCATCCTCCTTGTGGCCGGATGCCACGGCACCTCGGAAACGAAAAAGCCCACGACCACCGCGGACAGCCAAAAGCCGGTGATCGCAAAGAAGGCGCCGGCGCCCCTCAACAACCCCATGAACCTCGCCGCAAAAGAGCTGGGGGTTGCCCCGGCCTCCTACGCCATGGTGAACCTCTATCAGTTCCTGCGCAGCCCCCTGGGCGTGCGGCTCGTGGACTTCTTCCCCGCGGGGGACAAGTACGACCGGCAGTGCCTCGTGGACTTCCTGGGGCGGGTGGGACAGCTGGGGATCTTCGGCGGGGCCGGCAAGATGCTCGTGGTGATGACGGGGCGGCAGATCACCCTGACCGGCCTCTCCAGGTGCATCTCGGTGGAAGGGCTCACGCCCCAGGTGAAGGGCGGCACGGAGCGGCTCACCGTCCCGGGCCTGGCGAGCGCCGAGAGCCTCGCGGGCAGGATCCTCGTTGTGCGAGTGGGCATGACCGCGCCGGCCGCGAAGATCTCCCTGGCCCAGTATGGTCGCCTGGATCCCCGGCACTTCACCGGCGCCTGGGTGTTCCGGCTGAACCCGGACCAGATCGCCGCCCGCATCGAGGGGAGCGCGCTGAGCGCCGAAGCGTTCACCGCCGACGTGCGGATTTCAGGCACCCGCGAGGCTCTGACGGTTATCCGGACCGCCCTGGGGCAGCTCGATGAGGTCAAGGCCCTCTCCCCCACCCTCGCGACCTACCTGGCCGGGCTCAGGGTCACCGGAACCGGCGGCGGCATGCGAGTCTCCTTTTCCCTGCCAGCCCCACGGTTCTCCCGCATCCTACAGGCCATCGACCTGATGAAACTGAGCATCTGCACCGATCCCGTCAACGCGAAGACCTTCTCCTGTCCCGAGATTTCCCAGAAGGAGCTCAGCGCGGAGGTCGCCTCCTCAGAGAAGCGCGGCGCGGACGTCACCCGGATCCGGAGGATCATCGGCGGCGCGACCGCGGCCGAAGCGGTCCTCAAGACCACCATCCGCGGCTCGGCGGCTCTGACCTTTCTGGGCGACATGAGCCTCATCACCTCCTCCCCCATCATCAAGCGCGCCGTCCGGATCTCCCTGCGCCGCAAGGACGCCTGCATCGCCGGCGTGCTCTTCGGCATGGAGCGGACCGCGGTGATCTACGCAGAGCAGCAGGAAAAGCTCGTCATGTGGGGCCGCGCCCGGGGGCTTGGATCCAAACTGAAGGGCTGCGCCGCCACGGACCGCACCATCACCCCCCTGGGAAAGGACAGATACAAGATCCCCACCGGATCGGACTTCTATACGGCAGCCTGGCTGGACGACGACACCCTCCTCATCTCCTCGGGGGACATGCCTCGCATCACCACCGCCGCACGCGCCGCCTTCCGCGCGCTCACGCTCCCCCCGAAGATCCTGCAGCTCTCCTTCGATCCCCGGTCGAAGCTGTTCAAAGAGATCGGGAAGACGGATCGCTTCCCGGGGATGAACCGGCTCCAGCTCGCCTTCCTTGCCGGGGCCAGGCGGGAGCTGGTCGGCCTCGCCACCCTGAACAGCCGCGCGAGCACCGAACGGCTGCACACCGTTCTCGCCATCTATTCGGCCATGCTCCGAAAGGAGTACCCCAACCTCCTCAGGGATGGGCTCAATCCCTTCTCGTTCAGCAAGGACACCGAGGTGCTCGCGTCCACGGCGATAGGCCCGGGCAGCTGGGATCTCATGTCCGTCGTCATGGAGTTTGCGGGGGCGGGATTCCTCAGGGGCCTCAAGGAGGACATCGCCCAAAGGGAGCGGGAGGACGCGCTCAAGGCCGCCTGCGCCAGGAAGCGCCCCGACTGCCATGCGCTCGCCCTCTTTCAAATCGGTCAAAAGGGCGACAAGGGCCTGGCCCGGGGGGTCAGACAGCTGGAAGACAACTGCAAAAAGAACCTCTCCTCGTCCTGTCTGACCCTGGGGAACCTGTACATCAACGGCCGGGGCGTGAAGGCCAGCCGCACCCGGGCCTATTCCCTCATGATGAAGGCCTGCCGGCGCGGCGACGATGACGCCTGTACCACCGTCGGAGATCTGTGGGGCACCAGGGGGAAGACCGCAGGGGATCGGAAGCTGGGAGAAGCCGCGCTGCGCAGCGCCTGCGACCGCAGGAAGGGAGACTTTTGTTTCAGCCTCGTGCGCCTGTTCCTTTCGCGGGAGGGGCTCAAGGGGTTCCCCAGGAGCCTCCCCTACCTGAAGCGCGGGTGCGATCTGGGCCATACCGCGTCCTGCCACACCCTGGCCACCTATCTCACGGCCGACGGGCTGGGGCGAAAGACGAAGCCCGACCATGTCAAGGGGCTGAAGCTGCTCACCAGGGCCTGCGACAGAGGGTACATGGCGTCCTGCAACAACATCGGGGACATGTACGAGAAGGGACGCGGCGTGAAACCAAACCTCGGCACGGCCCTGCGCTACTACGGCATGGCCTGCGCGAAGAAGCTGGGGATCGGCTGCGCCGGCATGGCCGACGTGTACCTCAGGCAAAAACGCTTCAGCGAGGCGGTCAAATACCAGGTGGAGGCCTGCAAGCTCGGCTTCGGACGCAGCTGCCGGGATCTCGCGGTGCTGCACGAACAGGGGGTCCACGTCAAGAAGGACACCGCCCTGGCGAAGAAGCTGTACCAACTGGCGTGTATGAAGGGGTACAAGGCTGCCTGCGGAAAGTAGCTCCCTGACCACCGTTTTCGGTTGCAATCAACCGCATCAGCAGCGGGGAGCGAACGGTAAAACGCTGGCACAGGCGGGTTTGCATAAAAAGAGAACTGCACCTTTTCCAGATCCTTTGGAATTTTTCTTTTTCCCGCTTGACGCACTTCCTGCTTCGCGCTACAAAACGACGCTTTCCACATTAATTTGTCGGTGGCCATCGAATACAGTTGTCTCGTCCGGGCTGTTTTGGTGAAGAATTTTCCCTGGACGTATGAATTGTCCCGGCACGGCCGGGAGCAGCTTTT
>QKIM01000360.1 GCA_003249585.1 Deltaproteobacteria bacterium | reverse complement strand
AGCCAGGGACCGCCCCGACCCACCGCCCCATCCTGGGGTTGGGCACGTCGGTGAGATACATCGTCGGAAGCCCAAGGAGCGCAGGGCCGTCCATGCCGGCGGAGGTGACCCCGAGCTGGCCCACCACCCCGTGGGCAGTTCGCAGCTGTTCAAAGAGGTGCAACTGGGCGCGGCGCATGTCGATCCCCTGAAAGAGCGGGTCCCTCCAAGAGAGGGTCAGGTCCACGGCGCCGTGCGGCACCGTATCCCCTGGCAGGGCGTCCCCGAAGAAGACCGGGACGAGCCCGGCCGAACGGACCAGATCACCGAGCGCGAGGAGCTCTTCGGCAGAGGTGTTGCGCTGGGGGTCGTGGCGGGTGCGGCGCACCCAGAGCAGGACCTTGCCGCCGGGCACGTCACCCAGCGCGCTCTTGGCCCACGCGGCGATGGCCAAAGGGCACGGGGCCTTCCCCAGGAAGGCCTCCCGCAGAGTGCGCCGGGCGGTGTCGGGGTCCAGACGGAAGGCGCCCTCCACGAGGACCGTGAGCTGCTTTTTGGCGAGGGGACGGGGACGACAGGGGACGATCCGGTCTGCCAGCCCCGCGTCGAGCAGAAACCTCAGCGCGGCCTCGGTCTGAGGTTTGTCGGGTTCGATCTGGATGCGCGCCCCCGTGAGCAGCGCGGCCGCGGCCAGATGCCACCCCTCTCCGAAGGAGAACCCGGGGTCGGTGTGAAAGGTGTAGGCCCGGTTGCGCTCGTCGACGATCCGGCGCGCCTCACCTGCAGCCTCCCGGGCTGATTCAGCGCTTGTCAGGGCGGTGGTGTCTCCCAGCGTCTCGGCCAGCCGCCCCGCCTCGAGCGCGCACTGCTCGGCGTTCTCAACAATCTCCTCCACGCGCTCCCAACCGTCCTCGCAGTCCTCAACCGTGGGCGCCCGCTGGGCCCCGCGCGACAGCTGGCCGGCGCCATACCGGGCATCCTGGGCCCGGGCGCTCAGCGCCTGGAGCCGGATCCACTGTGCCCGCGTCCTCTGGGCCGGATCATGGGCCAGGGCGACAACCTGCTCGGCCAACTCGGAGGCTCGCTCGAGCGCATCACGGTAGCCATCGCGCACCCCGGGCAGGTGCAGTCTCAGCGCCTTCTGGCGAGCACTCTCCCAGAGAGCGACGACTTCCTCCCACAGGAGCGATGGATCTGCGCTGTCAGCGGGGGTCATCGCCGCGCTCCTCGAGCAGCCGCGCGGACCAGGTCGGGGGGGTGTGCTCGCTCACGATCTCCAGCGGGAGGTTGTACCTAAAGGGGCGTGTCCCGCGGGACCGGATCCAGTCGATCATCGTGGAGAGACCCTCCTCGAGGGTGACCCTGGGCTCGTACCCGAGCAGCCGCCTCGCCTTGTCCGCCGAGCAGGTCGCCAGATACACCTCCTGGGGGCGCTGTGCCGTCGTGTGGGGCCGCAGGTCGAAGTTGAGGAGACCGGCGATCTTTCGGGCCAGCTCGTTGATGGTGACGAAGTGGTCATCGGGCCCCACGTTGATGACCTGCCCGGCGCAGGACGCCTCGGTGGCCATCCTGAAGAGCGGGTCGACCACATCGGAGACAAAACTGAAACAGCGCCGCTGCTCCCCGTCTCCGTAGATATAGGGCTGCCGCCCCTGCAGCATCTGGTTGATGAAGATGCTGGCCACGTTGCGGTAGGGGTCGTCGTAACGCTGCCGTGGCCCGATGATGTTGTGCGGGACCGCGACCACCCACTCCATGCCGTGGATGGCGGCCAGGTTCTGAAGGAGCAGCTCACTGCTCCATTTGCCGATCCCGTACGGGTCCTGTGGCCTGGGGGGCATCTCCTCCGAGAAGGGGACCTCCCCGGTCCCGTAGCGGGCCATGGAGGAGAGAAGGACGAACCGCCTCACCCTCCGCGCGATGGAGGCAGAGATCATCCCCGTAGCCGCTGTGACGATGTTCCGGGTCACGAAATGCGGGCTGAAGACGGAGAGCCCCTCATAGGCTGTCGCCGCGCAGTGGCAGACGACATCGACGCCCTCCAGGAGCCCGAGCAGGGCCTCAAGATCGTTGCAGTCCACCTGGTGAAACGCCACCTCGGGCGCGACATTGTCGAGCGCACCGCCGATCAGGTTGTCACACCCGACCACCTCGTACCCCGCCTCGATGAACCGGTCCGCCAGGTGGCTGCCGAGAAACCCGGCGACCCCCGAGATGAAGACTCGGGGCGTGTTGTGGTGCGAAGACTGTGGGCTCAACGGGACAAGGCTCCTCTCCAGACAAAAGTAGTAGAGTGTTTGGACGCGATTTGCCACCCCTTTGATTCCTCTCGGGGTCCTTTTTCGAATCGCTCATCAGTCAGCCAGGACGGTGTGCTTGAGATTGGCGCCGCGCGTGGTACGGCATCTGTTCCCTTCTCTACCCGTGGGTGGTCAGACATGATTCGAGATGCACGGCAACGTGATGAGTTCTCTTCCAGCCGTGGAGTTTGAAGAGGATGCCAATCCTTTGAGGTTCACCAGCTCAGAACGGGGACGGGTATCGAGGAGTTTCCTTCCGGGCCGTTCCCCAGGGAGCCGTAATCATCCCCACCCCAACAGTACACGGTCCCGGCATCCGTGAGGCCACAGGTGTGGAATTCGCCAAGGGCCAGGACGGTGAAGCTGTAGCCACCGCTGACCATGCTCGGTGTGTTTACGTCACTGAGCGTCCCGTTCCCCAGCCTGCCGTTGGTGCCATGCCCCCAACAGTAGGAGGTGCCCGTGTCGGTGATACCACAGGTGTGGTAGGACCCCGGATACACTCCGACCCACGTGTGCCCGCCGCTAACGAGGACGGGAGTACTGCTGCTCGCGGAGACACCATTCCCCAGCTGTCCGTAGGTACCCCTCCCCCAACAGTAGATATCCCCCGCGCTGGTCAACCCGCAGCCGTGGTGTCCTCCGACCTGGAGCGACGTGAAGGTGTGGCCACCCAATACAGCTACGGGAGTGTCACTGTTCGCATTTGTACCGTCGCCCAGTTGACCGGCGTGATTGCGCCCCCAGCAGTAGGCCTCTCCAGTTGTAGTGAGACCACAGGTGTGATTGTACCCCGGATAGACAATGGCAAACAAAAGGCTCGTGCTCACCGGCGTTGGTGTATAGCGATCCGTCAGGGTGGTATCGCCCAGCTGGCCATAGTAGTTCTCACCCCAGCAGTATGCCTCCCCCGAGGTCACCAGGCCACAGTTGTGGTGCGGACCCGCCGCGAGGGAGGTGAACACGAACCCGCCGCCTACCGGGTTCGGCTCGAAGTGATCATTGAGGGTGCCGTCTCCCAGTACCCCTGCGGCATTCGTTCCCCAGCAATAGGCCGCACCCGAGGCGGTCAGACCACAGGTGTGGCCAAACCCGTTGGAGACGGTCGCGAACGACACTCCTCCCTGAACCAGGGTCGGGATCTCACGTTGCACCTGAGTGTTGTCTCCCACTGCCCCCTCATCATTCCTCCCCCAGCAGTACACGTCGCCTTCCGAGGAGAGCCCGCAATTGGTGTATGACCTGTTGGAGATCGACACGAAGGTTGTACACTCCGCACTTGCAACCTTGCATTCCGCGTTGCAGGTGATCACGCCACCGGTTCCGTAGTAGCCCAGATCGATGCAGGTGACGGTGGCGGTCCCGTCACACTCCTCTCCAGCGGGGATGTTGACCACATTGTCCCCACAGCTCCCCATGCACATGGAGGTGTCGAGGTGGCACTCCTCATCACACTGGAGCTCGCCGGAGCCCTGACCAAGCGACAGACAGGTCTCGCCACCGAAGTTTGTACCCTCGCACCCTTCCCCGTGGAGTGCCTGGATCTCGCCGTCCCCACAGGCACCTTCGGCTTCGCAGGAGGTCAGGTCCAGCGTGCAGCCGTCGCTGCAGGCGAGGGTGCCGCCATGGTAACCCAGGGACTCGCAGGTGCTGCCGGCGAGGTCCGTGCCGTCACACACTTCTCCGAACCCCTCCTGGATGATATTGTCGCCACAGAATTCACAGTTGCCCAGGTCATAGTCGCAGGAGTTGCTGCAGGTGAGGAGCCCCCCGTTGTCGTACAGTCCGAGATCGACGCAGTCTGTGACTCCGTTCAGGTCGAGGGCGTCACACACCTCCCCGTAGCTCTCCTGGAGCTGGCCGTCTCCGCACCGTCCGAAGGCCTCACAGGAGGAGAGGTCGAACCTGCAGGCGGACGTGCACCTGAGGACGCCGCCGTGGAAGCCCAGGGACTCACAGTCGGCACCGTTCAAGTTGTCGAGATCGCATTGCTCGATCCCCTCGAGCTGGCCGTTGCCACACAGCCCGGGGTTCTCGCAGCCGGTGGTGTCGAAGATGCACTCGTCGGTGCACCCCAGCTCTCCGCCGCCCAGCCCCAGGATGGCACAGGACATGGAGTTGAGGTTGCCACCCTCGCACTCCTCAAAATCCTTCTGAAGGGTACCGTCGCCGCAGGAGTCCTGGCAGCCGGTGGTGTCCAAGGAGCAGGAGTTGGTGCAGGCGAGGGTACCCTGATGAAATCCCTGGGTTGTGCAGGTGTTGCCGCCGAGCTCGACGCCGTCGCACTCCTCACCTGGGTCGATCACACTGTCCCCGCAGTTATCGACTTTCGTCGTGTTTGCTCCGCACCCCCAAGACCCCAGCATCAGTATAATAAACCACATTCTCATGCCAATTCCTCCTACTTTGACATAGTCTACTCAATCCCTCTTCTCCCTGCAACATGGAACAGCGATGGGGAAGGAAGTACCCCGGACAAAGGGAATCCATGGATGGTTCAGGGCCGGATCTGCCAGAGGTAGATATCCTTGACCCCGTCTGTGACCAGGGTGGTCGCGCCGATATAGGCCGTGCCATCGAAGGTTCCTGATACGTAGGCGTTCCCCGCCGCATCCACCAGCACCCGTGTCCCCTGATCCTGGACCGTTCCACCGGCAGACCTGGCCCAGACGTCGTTTCCGGCGGTGGTGAGGTCCGTGGCGCCAAAGGTCGCCATGCTCTGGAAGCGGCCTCCCAAGTAGGTGTTGCCGCTGCGTTCACCGCGATGGTCTTGGCTTCGTCATCAAGATCCCCGCCGGCCCTGGTAGCCCAGATGTGGTTGCCGTCGGCGTCGAACTTGGCGACGAAGTTGTTGGCGCAGGCGGTTACCAGCCGGTTTTGTCGTTGATGGACTGTTCGAGATGGTTGGCGGGGTTTTCATAATATGGGGAGCCGTAATAGGAGCTGCCGTACGGGGCGCCCCAGGTCTTGCCGTTGGTGATCACGCCAAAGTGCAGGTGTGGTCCCGTAGCACATCCGGTTGACCCGACCTTGCCGATAACCTGACCTTTGAAGACATAGTCCCCTGTGGAGACGGCCATGGACTTCATGTGGCCGTATTGGGTGATTTTCCCGTTGCCGTGGTAGATGTAGATCATCTGCTGGCCAACAAGGGTCTTGCCCTCGACGGGACAGGAGTAGCTTGCGTACTCAGAACCCATGGTGTAGGCGCTGACGACATAGCCGGAGTCCGCCGCATAGAGGTTGTCCGAGTCAATACCTGCGGACCCGAAGTCTGCTCCCTGATGACCGGAATAGCAGTACCACCCGCAGGTGATGGTGTCCAGAACCACCGGGGTCATGAGCCTGCCGGTCCCCGTGACGACCCCCGAGACGGTGAAGCCGGCTTCCCCAGTCCACCTTCCTGAGGCGTTGTAGGTGGAACGGAACCGCATCCTGTGGCTGCTGATGGTGTTGTAGCCGCTGTGGTACAGAAAGTAGGCTCTCCTGTTCCCGGCGATGTCGTACTTGTAGGCGTAGTTGATCGTGTTGGTCCCGGTCTTGAGGAAGAACTTGTACCTCACCTTGTGGTTGGAGATGGTGTTGTAGTCGACGTGATACTCATAGTATATGGTTTTCTGCGTGTCCAGATTGTACTTGTAGCCATAGTTGATGGTCTGGGTCCCCGTCTTCAGGACGAATTTGTATTTGAGCTTGTGATCCTGCACGGTGTCGTGCCCGTCATGGTACAGATAGTACGCGATCCACCGCGAGTTGAGATCATACTTGACCGCGTGGTCGATGGTGTAGGTCCCGGTCTTGAGGGTGAACTTGTAGATGACCTTGTGGTCCTGCACGGTGTCGTGCCCGTCGTAGTACTGGTAGTAGGAGATCCGCCTCCCGGCCGTGTCAAAGCCGTAGGCGTAACGGATGGTGCTGTTGTCGGCCTCGAGATTGAACCGGTATTTGGTGGTGCAGGTCCCGGTGTAATAGACATACCAGATGTGTGTGGACGTGTTGATGTGGTTGGTACAGGTGGAGCTCAGAGGCTCGGCAACCATGTCTTCCGGGGCCGCTCCGTCGACCTGATCCTCGGGCTCGATGTCCGTCTCCACATGGGGGAGATCCATGTTCTCCAGTCCCGGGAGCCCCACAGTCTCAACCGCTTCGCCCTGTGACTCCTCTTCAGCCACTTCTTCCGGGGTTCGGTCAAAGGATCCGGCCTCACCCGCACAGGAATAAAAGCCACAGGCCGCAACAACGACAAGCATGATTATCAGGAAAGAAGTTTGAGTTTTCATGTTCAGTGCCTCCTGAGGCGGTATAAAAGCAACAAGGGTGCCAGAAGAGGTCCTGCGCACACGACATTTGGCAGATAGAAAATAAATGTATATTTTTCAAACATATACACAACACAAGGAGTGGCCATGTGTGATGCCTCATGAAAATACTGTAACAGGGCTTACAGGGAAGAAGACGGTGTATGTTTACAGGTGGTCTGTTCATCCCCTGTGACCCGGCATCATACGTATGATCATCCTCATGGTCGGCCTCCAGCGAATCCAGTTGCGGTCGCCCACACATCGAACAGCGAGGTGGTCACGGCATTCGGGACCACACAGTGGGAAATCACCGCCATGCCGCTCCGTGATTCAGGTGAGGCAGTGAACCCTTGGCAAAACGGGGAAAGCGTGGTTTGAATATCCCTGTGCGCTGGCTTCGGCAGGACCGGTTCAGAGGTTCCGGAATGCACGCCACGAGGAGGCACCTGCGATGAACATGAAAAAGGTATTGGGGTTGATCCTGGGTGGGGGTCGCGGTTCGCGGCTCTATCCGCTGACCAGGGTGCGGGCCAAGCCTGCGGTGCCTCTGGTGGGCAAATACCGGCTCATCGATATCCCCATCTCAAACTGCCTGCACGCCGGGATCGACAAGATCGCCATCCTGACCCAGTTCAACTCGGTCTCCCTCCACCGGCACATCCAGAACACCTACGCCCGCGACATGTTCACCAACGGCTGGGTGCAGATCCTGGCCGCCGAGCAGACGCAGCACGGCTCGGGCTGGTACCAGGGGACCGCCGACGCGGTGCGCCGGCAGCTCGGGGAGATCGAGTCGGCCGGTACCGAGTATGTCCTGATCCTCGCCGGGGATCATCTCTACGACATGGACTACGAGGCGTTCGTGCAGTACCACGTGGAGAGCGGCGCGGACATCACCATGGCGGTCCAGCCCGTATCGCCCGCCGCGGCCCCGGCCCTGGGCATCCTGAAACGAGGCGACGACGGGCGGATCGTCAGTTTCACCGAGAAACCCGATGCAACGGCGCTGGCAGGTCTTCAGAGCGCCCCCGGCACTGCAAAGCCCTACCTGGCCTCCATGGGGATCTATGTCTTTCGCACGGACCTTCTCGCCGAAGTGCTCCGGTCGGAGGGGGACGATTTCGGGAAGAACATCATCCCCAACGCCATCTCCGAGTCTCGCGTGATGGGCTATGTGTACCATGGCTACTGGGCCGACATCGGGACCATCCGGGCGTTCTACGAGATCAACCTCGCCATGGCGCGCCCGGACCGTCCCTTCGACTTCTACACCCCCGGCAGACCCATCTACACCCACCCCCGGTTCCTCCCGGCCTCGGAGGTGCAGGACTCCACCCTGCACCACGCCCTGGTGGCCGACGGGTGCCGGGTGCAGCGCGCCGACATCCAGAACGCGGTTATCGGGCTGCGCAGTCTGATCGGCCCCAACGTGACGATCCGCTCCTCCATCATCATGGGAGCCGACACCTACGAGACCGACCAGGACCGTGCCCGCAACAGGGAGCTGGACAGACCCGACATGGGCATCGGTGAAGGCACCACCATCGAGTGCGCCATCATCGACAAGAACGCCCGCATCGGGCGCAACGTGCGCATCCGGGGCGTGCCCGACCGTCCGGACAGCGAGACGGAAAACTGGGTCATCCGGGACGGGGTGGTGGTGATCCCCAAGGGCGCCGTCATCCCCGACGGTACCGAGATCTGAGGAACACCCAGGTGCGGGATATTGTCATACCTGGCGACTTCCGTTTGGTGGACAGCAGAACTCTGTAAAAATAGATTATATACTATTCCTACGGAGACGGCATTGTGGACATCGGCAAGGATTGCGACGGCTCCAGTCTCAACGGAGAGAACTGTGCCACCCAAGGGGACCACAGCGGCAGCCTGAAGTGTTCCGATCAATGCACCTTCGATATTTCAGAGTGTTTGAGTTCAGGATTCTGCGGTGATGGCGAGATCATGGAGGGAGAGGAGTGTGAAGGGGTGAACCCGCTGGGCGCGACGTGCCTCTCGGCAGCACAAAAACCTGGCGGCACCATCCGTTGTGATGAAAACTGTCAGTTGGACACCAGCGGATGCAACGACTGCGGGGACGGGGTGCTGCAGTTGGGGCATGGCGAGTCGTGCGACGGAAATGATCTGGACGGAATGGAATGTGAGAGTCTGGGGCATTGCCCCGGCACGCTCGCCTGCGCCAGTGACTGTACCTTTGACACGTCCAGCTGTGGAGGCACCTGTGGTGACGGCGTGATCCAGCCGGAGTACGAACTTTGCGACGGAGATCAGACTGGTGACCACGACTGCAACAGCGCCGGCTTCTTCAGAGGGGACGGCCCCATGGTGTGCGGGAGTGACTGCACCTTTGATCCGGAGGCGTCAGGCTGCGTCACCTTTGAGCAGGTGAGCGGCGGCTTCCACATGTGCGCGATTGACTCGGAGCACAAGGCCTATTGCTGGGGATTCAACGTGTACGGTCAGATCGGCGACGGGACGACCAACAGTACCCTCTATCCCGTAAACGTCAACGTCTCCGATGTCACCAATCCGCCATTCGCGAGCATTTCCGTGGGCAACTATTTCAGTTGCATGCTGAATGCACTGGGGGAACCCTGGTGTTGGGGGCTCAATGACCAGGGGATGCTCGGCAACGAGACCGCGGTCAACAGCAGCCTTCCCGTGGCTGTGGATATGCCCCCTGGGGGACGCATCTTTTGTGATGATCAGTTCCGCAGGGTACGCCACCTGTGGGATCACCACGATGGGGGGCAACTACTGCTGGGGCTATGGAGGCGAGGGGCTCATCGGGAATGGAGCCAACAGCAACTCCCTGGTGTCAACTTTGTGGTCTCTCCGGCACTCCATGACCTTGCCGCGTCCCTGGGAGGAGAAAACCATTGCGACCCCGCCTACCTTGCCTGCTGCGATGAGATGATATCCTCGGAGAGCATCGGAAAAGGCGTTTCCCCTTTGTTCTCCTTTTCTCACACCTCCTTTTGCAGAACAGACCGCACCGCATCGGGGTCCGTCAAGGGGAAGCTGCACGTCCCCTCCTGGCAGATGTGCACCGCCGGTTCCACACCCTTGCCCCGAAAAAGGAGCAGCGGCTGTCCCCATCCCCTGGGAGTGACCACCACGTCCGCTGACTTCCGGGCGCGGCGAGCCGCCTCCACGAGCGCCCGGGTCTCAGGGAGATCAGGATTCCCCGTGATCACCACCGTGCGCAGCTCATCCACATGCGCGGGTCCCACGGCCAGGGCAACCCCCGGGCAGGCGCCGGGGAAGGCTGAGGCGGCTCGTACCGCCTCGCGCTCGATCTCCCGTGCCCTGGCGCCGAAGCGTCCTCCGAAGATGGCCTGCAGCTGGTGGAGCAGCGTCATGGCCATGCCGTTGGCCGAAGGCACGGCCCCATCCTCGAAGCGCTTGACCGGCACGACGATATCCTGCGCGGCCGTAAAGAGGAGGCCACCGGCGTCCTCATCGGCGAAGCGCTCCAGAGCCGCCTCCATGAGGTCTCTCGCCGCCTCCATGTGCGAGGGGGCGAAGGTCGCCTCGTAGAGATCGAAGAGGCCACGCGCCAGGAAGATGTAGTCCTCGAGCACCCCCTGCGGGCCCCGGACGCCCTCGCAGATGGAGCGCACCACGCGCCCGCCCTCCACATGATGCTCGTGCAGATAGGCGGCGGTCTGTGTGGCCGCTTCCAGGAACCGCGCCTCTCCCAGGAGGCTTGCAGCGCGAGCGAGCGCAGACAGGACCAGGCCGTTCCAGCCGGTGATGATCTTGGTGTCCACGGCAGGCGCCACGCGCCCGCTCCGGTGCTCAAGGAGCCGCTGCAGGGAGTCTTCCGGTACATCCCCCTCAAGCTCCCCGTGGTGGAGGATGTTCCTGCCTTGATGGAACGCCTCGGGGCTCACAAAGTTCCCCTGGGGACGTACGTTGTAACGTTCGCAAACGCGCTCCCCCTCTTCCTCGCCGAGGACTCGCAGGATCTCGTCGCGCGTCCACAGGTAGTAGGCGCCCTCCTCCCCCTCCGAGTCCGCGTCCAGGGTCGCGTAAAAACCACCCTCGGGGGACCGCAGGCTCAGCAGGAGGAAATCGAGGGTCCGCTCCGCGATGGACGCGAACGCCGTCTCCCCGGACTCCTGGTAGGCGTCCAGGTAGAGCTCCGCGAGAAGGGCGTTGTCGTAGAGCATCTTCTCAAAGTGCGGCACGAGCCACAGCGCGTCCACGCTGTAGCGATGGAAGCCCCCCGCGAGGTGATCGAAGATGCCCCCGGCGGCCATCTTCCTGAGCGTGGCCAGGGCGTGGGCGGCAGACTCTCCCCCCGCATGGAGCAAGAACCTGAGGGCCACGGGTTCGGGGAACTTAGGCCTCGATCCCAGCCCGCCGTTGAGCTTGTCCGCCCGCGCCATGAGCGCCTCTTGGGCGCTCCTGACCAGCTCCCGGGCTTCAATGTCCCTTCCGTGATCGTTGCGCCTGCGCAGGTGGCGTATCAACTCCTCGGAGGCATCCACGATGCGCCCCGGGTCCTCCTGCCAGAGCCGGGCGAGCTCGCGGAGCAGATCGAGGAAGCCGGGGCGCCCCATTTGAGGGCCAGGGGGAAAGTAGGTGCCCCCATAGAAGGGCTTGAGAGAAGGGGTGAGGAAGACATTGAGCGGCCACCCGCCGCTCCGGGTGAGCGCCATCACGGCGTCCATGTAGAGGGCGTCGAGATCAGGACGCTCCTCGCGATCCACCTTGATGGAGATGAAATGGGCCGCGAGAAAACCCGCCACCTCTTCGTTCTCGAAGCTCTCCTGCTCCATGACATGGCACCAGTGGCAGGCCGCGTAGCCGATGGAGAGGAAGATGGGTTTGTGCTCCTCGCGGGCTCTCCCGAGCGCCTCTTCGCCCCAGGGGTACCACTCCACGGGGTTGTGCATGTGCTGCCTGAGGTAGGGAGAGGCCTCCTCGGCCAGGTGGTTTGTCCGGCTCACGGGTTCCATGGGACCTCCTATTTGGGTATATCCAGTCCCCTTTCCTATTTTAAGTCCCCGGCCGACCAAAGCAAGCGCAAATGACACAACCATCACCTCGACTCACTCTCGGGGCTACCGCCGGTCATCATGGACGGGATATCTCTCTCGGAGCGCTTGACTACAGTGGGTGTTTTCGCCACTCTCAGGATGGAGGTATGCAATGAGGAAACGGGTATTACTGGTTCTGCTGATCATCATCTGGCCCTCCTGCGACGAGGAGAGCACGGCGGGAAAGACCTGTGGCGACGGGGTCATCGACAGCGGGGAGACCTGCGACGGGATCAACCTCGACGGCGCCTCCTGTCTGAGCCTGGGGTTCAACGGCGGGGAGCTCTCCTGTGATGCACAGTGCAGACTCATCACCACCTCCTGCGAAGCCACCGGCCGATGCGGCGACGGCACCCTGCAGGCACAGTACGAGGAGTGCGACGGGACAAACTTCGGAGGGGCCTCCTGCCTGGATTATGGATACACCGGCGGTACGCTGACCTGCACCGGGACATGTTCCATCGATCATGTGGCCGCCTGTACGGGCGTCCCGTGCGGGAACGGGCAGGTGGATATTCAGGAAGACTGTGAGGGGGATAATCTCGACGGGGAGAGCTGCCTGACCCTCGGGTACCATGGCGGAGATCTTCGTTGCGACAACGACTGCCTCTTCGACCGCACGAACTGTGCCCCCTTTGGGCGATGCCCCGACGGGGAGATCCAGACGGCCTACGAGGACTGCGAGGGGACGAATCTGGGGGGCGAGACCTGTGAAACCCTCGGGTACTACGGAGGTGATCTGAAATGTGATGCAGAGTGCGTCTTTGATGTCGCCGACTGCGCGCCCTTCGGCTTCTGCGGGGATGGAACGGTGCAGACCGAGGAGGGGGAGAGCTGCGATGGGACCGCCCTGGGTGACGCCAGCTGTGAGACCCTGGGGTACCCCTACGGGGGCACGATCTCCTGTGACGGTGCCTGTGTCCTTGACACGACGGGCTGTCGGCGGTTCGTCACCGTCTCCGTGGGCACCCAGTGTGCCTGCGGACTGACCACCGACGGGGAGGCCTTTTGCTGGGGGAGCAATGCGGAAGGGCAGCTGGGCGACGGCACGACGATAGACAGCACAGTCCCCGTCCAGGTTTCAGGCGGCCATGCGTTCTCGGACATCCGGGTCGGAGGGGGACACGTGTGTGCGCTCACGACAGCGGGGACCGCCTTTTGCTGGGGAAACAACGTCGAGGGGCAACTGGGGGACTTCACGAACACCGACCGCCATGTCCCAACGGCGGTGGCCGGGGGCCTGACCTTCGCGACTATCGGCGTGGGGCTGTGGCACTCCTGCGCCCTGACGGCGGCGGGAGAGGCGTGGTGCTGGGGGAACAACGCCTCGGGGCAGCTCGGGGACGACAGCACCAACGCCAGTTCGATTCCCGTAGCCGTCGCCGGGGGGCACTCCTTTGACCGGCTCTCGGTGGGGATGGACTTCGCCTGCGCCCTGACGGCGGCGGGAGAGGCGTGGTGCTGGGGGATCAACAACCGCGGCCAGCTGGGAAACGACTCCGTCGTCTACAGTTACGTACCTGGCGTGGTGGCCGGGGGGCTGGTCTTCACGGACCTCGGCGCGGGGCTCTTCCATGCGTGCGCTATCGACACCACCGGCGCCGCGTGGTGCTGGGGGAACAACGGCGACGGGCGCCTGGGGGACGGTTCGACCACCGAGCGGCATGTCCCGACGGCGGTGTCGGGGGCCACGCTCTTCGCCCGCATCTCCGCCGGCGGCACCCACA
>QKIM01000542.1 GCA_003249585.1 Deltaproteobacteria bacterium | reverse complement strand
TCTACGTGGACATCCCCTCCAAGCTCAACGTGGCACAGAAGCTCGTGCAGTCCCTTGACCTCCCGACACCCCAGGTGCAGATCGAGGCGAGGATCGTCGAGGCGGAGTCCACCTTCCTGCGGGAGATCGGTGTCCAGTGGGGTGGGTCGCTCCTGGCGAATTCGGCCACGGGCAATCCCACAGGGCTGATCTTCCCCTCGAACATCGGCCTCGCCGGTGGCAACATGGACACGAACACCAACTCCACCGGGATCTCCTCGGCCGGCGCGGCCAACCCCGACTTCGCGGTCAACCTGCCCGCCAGCACGGGCTCCGGTTCTGGTGGTGCCCTCGGGATGACCCTCGGCTCGCTCTCGGGCGCCGTGAACATCAACCTGAGGCTGAGCGCCATGGAGGAGATCGGCCATGTCCGGTCCATCTCCGCGCCCAAGATCACCACGCTGGACAACGTCGAGGCGACCATCAGCCAGGGCGTCGAGATCCCCTATCCCCAGAGCTCGGCCCAGGGCAACACCGTCATCATGAAGCAGGCCGTGCTCTCCCTGAGCGTGACCCCCCACGTCACCAACGACAACATGGTGAAGTTGAAGATCCATGTGACCAAGGACGAGCCCGACGAGACCCACCGCGGCTCCGACGGTTCCCTGGGTATCGCCAAGAAGGCGGCCAAGACCGAGCTGCTGGTCAAGAGCGGCGACACGGCGGTCATCGGCGGGATCTACAAGCGGCAGTCGACCCTCCTGTACCGCAAGGTTCCGTGGTTTGCCGACATCCCGATTTTCGGCTGGCTCTTCAAGAGTCAGTACAAAAAAGACAGCAGATCGGAACTTCTGATCTTCATTACCCCGCGCGTCCTCAATAGATCTGGTATAATGTCCAGACAGTGAAGGTGGAGGTGAATCATGAGAACCCGTATCGTCCCCGTCCTAATCCTGCTGGTCACCGGTCTCACGACGGCCTGCGCGGAGAATTCCGCCTCGCTGGTCATTGTCCAGAACCAGTCGCCCACCGATGGCTGTGAGGCTTCGGCCACGGCAACGGATGCCTTTCTCTCCCACGGAATCATGGATCTCGGCGCGTCGCGGTACGGGATCGATCCCCAGTATATCGGGTGGCTCGTCGTGGCCAACAACCTGGTCTCCACCGTTGAGTCCCACGGGATCGAGCTCAACACCGTCGAGATCAAAGAAGCCCAAATCAGCCTGAACCTTGGGTCTGACACTCTGGACTCGGCCTATACCAAGTTCGCCGACTACACCTTCGTCGCCATCCCCCCCGGGGAGAACCGCTCGGTGCAGGTCAACCTCATCCCGCCCAACGTGGCGGGGCGGATGACCCTGGCCGAGGGGCAGTACATCGAGGCGACGGCGACGGTCCAGATCGTGGGCGAGCGCGGCGGCACCGATATCAAGTCCAACTCCATCAAGTTCCCCATCACCATCTGCAACGGATGTCTCGTGGAGAACATCGGGCCCTGTGACTCGGCCACCTTCCCCGATCCCGTCCTTGAAGGACATTCCTGCAACAAGAGTCAGGACGAGCCCCTCCACTGCTGCTATGATTCGGCCTCTGCCGGCTCGGACAACGCCTACCGATGTCCCGCCGTGGAGAGCACGACGACGTCGAGCAAATAACCAATCCCCCGTTTCAAAGGCGAAAGACATGAGCGACAAGCTGACCTACAAGGCCTCAGGTGTTGACATCGACAGCGGCAACCGGCTGGTGGATCGGATCAAGCGGTTCCCCTATCGCAATGATCGCGCGGGGGCCGTCTCCACCGTGGGGGGGTTCTCGGGGCTCTTCGCCCTGCCCGCCGGGTATTCGGAGCCTGTCCTCGTCTCGGGCACCGACGGGGTAGGGACCAAACTGAAGCTCGCCTTCCTCATGGACAAGCACGACACCATCGGGTGGGATCTGGTGGCCATGAGCGTGAACGATATCCTGGTCTCAGGGGCGAAGCCGCTCTTCTTCCTGGATTATTTTGCCACATCCGCCCTGGACGTGGATCAGGCGGAGAAGGTGGTGCGCGGGATCTTCGACGCCTGCGACTCCTGCGACACGGTGCTTTTGGGCGGCGAGACGGCGGAGCTCCCCGGGTTTTACGAGAGAGGGGAGTATGACCTCGCCGGGTTCGCCGTGGGGATCGTGGAGCGCTCCCGTATCCCGGATCCGAGCCGGGTGAGGGAGGGGGATGCCGTGGTCGGGCTGCCCTCCTCGGGCCTGCATTCCAACGGCTTCTCGCTGGCCCGGAGGCTCTTCCTGGAACACATGGGGCTCCCGCTGGAGGCACCCTTCCCCGGGACCGACCGCACGGTGGGGGAGGTACTCATCGCCCCCACCCGCATCTACGTGGACCCTGTGCTGGAACTCTTCGAGGCCGGCCTGGTGAAGTCCATGGTCCATGTCACCGGCGGCGGCCTCGTGGAGAACCCTCCGCGGTCGATGCCCCCCGGCCTCGGGGTCGACATCTCCCGGGGCAGCTGGCCTCTGCCGCCGGTCTTCGCCGCCATCTCCACCGAGGATGTCGACGAGATGGAGCTCATGCGGACCTTCAACATGGGGATCGGCTTCATCATGGTGGTCGGACCCGAGGAGCTCGAGACGCTCGGCCGGCTGCTGGACGACAAGGGCGAGCCGTGGTTCGTGATCGGCAGCGTCGGTGCGCGGGACGACGGGGGCTCGGAGACGAGGTTCCGCTGACATGAACAGAAGAAAGGTCGCGATCTTCATCTCCGGGAGGGGATCCAACATGGAGGCGCTCATCAGGCACGCCGAGGCCCCCTCCTGTGCCTACCGGGTCGCCATGGTGCTCGCTGATCGGACCGACGCCGCCGGCCTCGAGTCGGCCCGGCGTCTCGGCGTTCAGGCCGTCGCCGCCCCACGGCGCGAGGGTGAAGGCAGAGACGCCTATGAAGGGAGGATCCAGGATGTTCTCGCGGGACACGGGATCGAGGTCATCGCGCTGGCAGGGTTCATGCGGATCCTTGGGCCGCGCCTCCTCGCCGCCTATGCGGGGCGGATCGTCAATATCCATCCCTCGCTGCTCCCGAGCTTCAAGGGGCTCGACGCTCAGGCCCAGGCGCACGCCTACGGTGTGAGGTATTCCGGCTGCACGGTACATCTGGTCGACGCTGGCATGGACACGGGGCCCATTCTGGACCAGCGCGTGGTCCCCGTCGAACCGCGCATGACAGCCCCGGAGCTGGCCCAGGCCATCCTCGAGCAGGAACACGCCCTCTATGGACCCACCCTGGATGCATTCTGCAGGGGAGAGTTTCGGAGCGAGGGGCGTACCACGTTCAGCGCCGCGGGGATCCCCGATGACGGGACCCTCGAGCTCTTCAACCGGGTACATTTCGGGGATGGCGTTGAGCCTGCGACGCTCCCCCAGGGCACAATCGGGATCTCTGCGTGCCTGCTGGGTGTCCCCTGCAGGTACGACGGTGACTCCAAGCCGAACCACGGGATCCAGCAGCTTCTGGAGGGACGGCACCTCCTCCCCGTCTGCCCCGAGGTCGCCTCGGGCATGGGGATCCCCCGGATTCCCATGGAGTTCTCCAGTGGCGACGGACAGGCCTGCCTCGATGGCATG
>QKIM01000213.1 GCA_003249585.1 Deltaproteobacteria bacterium | reverse complement strand
ATCGGCCAAAGACCGGCTCCTCCTCGCCCCACCGGGTCAAGTCCCGCGGGTCGATGTTCCCACGCAGTTTTTCCCCGATGAGCGCAGCCCGCTCGCGAAGATGGAGACGGGGAACGAGCTGAGCCACAGCCTCCTGACGGGCCAGGATCTCCTCACGGGCCGCCGGAGAGGAGAGCCACCCCGCCAGGGTCCGCTCACCGGCTTCGGTCCGCGCCATGCACAAGAGCTCAAAGAGGGAGCCGTCCCCGAAGATATCCAGATCCAGGGCGTAGGCGTGGCCCTCCTCCACAAGATCTGTGCGCCGATTTCCCGTCCCCGCCCATCGGTCGTCCAGGCGGTCTAGCGCCCGCCGGTAGTACCCCGTTATCCCCCTGAGCCGCTCCCGGTTCGCGTGCAGGATCGCGTGGATGAGGACCAGCCCGAGGAATCCGGCCAGAGGAACCGCGAGCAGCCACAACGCGACCCGGGCGCCCCGGATCCCGAAGAAGCCCAGGAGCACGAGGCAGCCCAGGGCTGCCAGTCGCAGCCAGGAAACGAGGGTGATTCGTCTGACCGTTGTTGCCAGTTCCCGCTCTTTCTTTTCCAGTCTCCTGACGTATGTCTCTCGGGGATCGGGCATGACGAAGGCGGCCGTCACCGGCCAACGGCTTCCATGCGGGTGAGCGCGGCCGCGAGTTCCTCCCGCAACTTGCCGTACTCCTGAAGGAAATCGAAATGATGAATCTTGAAGTTCTTGGCGTAGTGGCTCTTGCGCTCAATGGCCGCCAGATCCTGACGCACGGCCCTGATCTTGCTCACCAGGTCGTTCTCCGACCGCAGCTCCACGGGATTTTCAATGGATTCCTTGATCTGGGCATCCTTGGCCGTGAACCGCTCCTGGGCAGCGTTGATGGTGATGGAGGTGGAGGCTACCCCTGTGGACTCGAAGAGGGTGATCTCCGAGGTGCTGTCTCCCTGGTAGGTGAAGACGAAGGACTTGGTCCGTGAGCCGGCCGACTGGATGGTGGAGGCGACCATGGTCCCCGGGAGGTCGGGCAGGTTCTTGTTGATGAGGGCGACGTGAAAGTCCCCGGAGGCCCCCTGGTCCAATGCCTCGCTCGCCAGGGTGAGGTGCCTGAAGTTCCAGCCGAGAGACGGAGTGAGCGTGCTGGTGAGCGTTTCCAGGAGCCCGGACCGATCGTCGACCACGAGGATCTGAACGGGGGGCAGCTCTTCGTCGGGGATACCGCTGATGGCGATGAGATCCTCCTCGGCGTCCATGGCCTTGATGTGCAGCGCGAACATCCGCTTGAAGAACTTGTTGTGAACCTCAGACACCTTTTTGAGGAGACGATCCCGCTCTCCCTCGTAGCTGATGAGGGCCGCGTACTCCTTCACCTTGTCTATGAGGTAGGATCCGACGACGTCATTGAGGATGATGAACTCGAAGCACCCGAGGTTGTTGGCCTTGATGACGTGGTTGGCGCTGCACTTGTGCCGGGCCAGCATCACCGGATGGGTCACCGGAGAGAGGTCCCGGCATTTCTTGAGCAGACGCAGCCCTTCATTCTGTTCGGGGGTATCCAGATCGAACAGGGCGACCACAAAGAACTTGGCCTCCATGAGATGAACGGCCTGGGAGTAGTTGGAGAGCCGGGTCACGAGGAACCCTTCGGAGCTGAGCAGCCCCACGATCTCTTCCGCTATCTTGTCCTCACCCATGACCAGCAGAATCTCAAGCCCCACGTAGCTCGGACGTTTTTCCATGGCATCATCCTCGTTTCCGTGACCGGAGATCGGCTCCTCGGTGCTGTGCCGTCACGTCTGTTTTCGGGAAATCTTGTACCAGATTTGCGCTCCGAGCAACAGTATTTTTCAAACCTTTGCGCGTTCCGGAGCCGTCGCGCGGCCGTCTCCGCGTCAACTGAGGCGTCTCCCCCTGCCTCCCGGGGGATCTCTCCCTGCCACGGCCCCGACTGGGCAGACTCTGCTCTTGGCAAGGCATTGGTTTTGTATTATCCTCAATGTCGGCGGGAAGAAAACCCCGGAACATTTTCCAGTCTCGAGGAGGTCTCTTGAAGATCACGTTCTATGGTGCACGAGGCTCCTACCCTCTCTCCGACGCTACCCAGCGGCAGTTTGGGGGGCACACGACCTGTTTCCATGTAGAGTGTACGACGGGTGAGCACATCATCATCGACGCGGGGACGGGGATACGGGCCCTCGGTGATCGCCTCATGCAGAAGGAATTCGGCCGTGGTGAAGGCGTGGCCCACATGTTCTTCACACACACGCACTGGGATCACATCCTCGGGCTCCCCTTCTTCAACCCGCTCTTCATCCGGGGCAACACCTTCCACCTGCACACCGCCAAGCTCCCCTACGCCAATATCCAGGGGATCTTCAACGGTCTGTTCAACCCGGACATCTTCCCTGTTCCCTTCAACGAGCTGGACGCCCAGATCGAGCTCACCGAGCTCAAACCCCCGGGCAGCCTCTCCATCGGGGCGGCCACGGTCTCCTACATGCAGATCAACCACAACAACATCACCCTGGGGTTCAGGGTTGAGGCAGGCGGGAGATCCTTCACCGTCGTCTCCGACAACGCGATCATCGAGCTGGCCCGGATGGGAGATGGCTTCGCGAAGAAATACAATGCGGACCCCGAGGGATTCGTCCAGTCCTACAGGGAGGCTCAGCGCCGCTTCGCCCTGAACACGGACGTCCTGGTGTGCGATACGCACTTCACTGCAGAGACCATCCAGGGGCGGGAACACTGGGGACACTCCACCCCCGACGAAGCGCTTCGACTCGCCCGTGAGTGTACTCCCCGCCACCTCATCCTTCATCACCACGACCCCGAACTGCCCGACACCGAAGTCATCGCCAAGGAACGGTACGTCCAGGCAGCCCTCGAGGGAACCGACATCAAGGCCGTGGCCCCCTACCCGGGCCTGACCATCGATTTGGGAGACACCTGACATGCAGATCCGAGTCTGGGGATGCCGAGGGAGTTTCATCTGCCCCGAGGAGAGCTTCTCCCGATACGGGGGCAACACCACCTGCCTGCAACTGACCGACGATCAGGGCAGGAGCCTTCTCCTGGACGCGGGAAGCGGTCTGATCCGCTACGGCCGCGACACCCTTGAACACGGAAAGGGCGAGACTCCGGTCTTCCACCTGCTCCTGACCCACACGCACATAGACCACCTGCAGGGCTTCTCCTTCTTCTCACCCATCTATTTCCCCAACACCCGGGTGAAGATCTACTGCGCCGGTCATGAGGTGCACCGGGTGGAGGACACCTTCAAGAGACTGTTCCACAAGAGCTACTCCCCTATTCAGAAAATCGAGAATCTCCAGGCGAACATCGAGTTCATCGAGCTCAAAGAGACACAATCCTACAATATCAACGGCTTCATGGTTTCACCGCTCTTCCTCGAGCACCCCTCACCCACCTTCGGTTTCCGGGTGAGTTCCCGGGGAAGCGCCTTCGGACTCATCACCGATCACGAGGTTCGCGATCCCCACCTCAACGCGCGGGTGGTGGACGTCTTCCAGGGGTGCGACCTGATCTTCCACGATGGACAGTACTCGCGTGAGGAGTATTCCCGCGCG
>QKIM01000126.1 GCA_003249585.1 Deltaproteobacteria bacterium | reverse complement strand
CTCGCCTTCTTTGAGAACTTCGTGGTCCTTGGCCGGGGCAACACCCTCCTCAAGTCCTTCGAGGCCGGAGTGGGCGGGCGCCGCACCCACGGCTCCGGGAGCGAGGGGACCCGCATCACGGACACCCTCTCCACGGTCACGGTGACGCGCCAGTTCAAGATGCCCGGCACCGCGACCTACCTCAAGGGGCTCACCGTCACCCAGGAGCCCGAGTCGCCCAGGGGGCCCGCGCAGGCCATCCCTGAGAAGGGCGTCGACGCCTACCGGCTCGGGACCATGATCCTGCCGCTGTGGCGCTTCGTCCACGCCCTGCCCAGGGATGAGGGTGGCCGCACGCCGAGGCTGGTGTCCGGCTACTCCTGGACCGTGCGCGAGAACGGAACCCGCAAGGTCCAGGGGAGGGTCATCCCCGTCTACCGCAAATCCACTTACACCGTGGCGTCTGTCACCCACTCGGGGCAGCTCCACTTCGCCACCATCAAGGGCCGGTTCTTCGCCACCTCTCCCAAGCCTGTCACCATGGGCCCCTTCACCGTGGAGATCATCGGGCGCGGCGAGATGGAGGCCGAGTTCTCCCTGGACCGCGGAGTCTTCACCCACGTCAAGGGGCGGGAGATCCTCGGCTGGGCCGGCACCTACCGGAAGACCCCCTCGGACAAGCCCGTCACCACGGGCTACCGCCGGGAGCTCTCCGTTGACCTCTATCTGACCGAGAACCAATGAAACAACCATCCATCGAAGCAAAAACACTGCGGGATCTGGAGTGGCACCACGTAATGTCCGCCTGGCAGTCGCGCTGCGGCACCGAGCTGGGCACGGCGAGGGTGGCCGCGCTGTCTCCCGCCGCCTCGGCCGATGAGGCCACCGAGCGCACCGCCCTGGTCGGAGAGCTGCGGTTCCTCATCACCACGGGGGACTCCCCCTCCTTCTCCCTGCTGCCCGCCGTGAGCGAGATCGCCAGTCGGCTCGACCGCGGCGGCACCGTCAAGGCCGAGTCCCTCCACGACGTCATGATCCAGTTGGCCCTGGCCAAGGACCTCAAACGCCTGGCCATCGCGCAGGACCGCCCGGCCTTCACGCGCTTCGTGGCGGCCCTGGACCCCATGAACCACCTGTACACCCTCCTGGCAGAGTCCGTGGACGAGCAAGGAGAGCTGCGCTCCAGCGCCAGCCCGGAGCTCTACGGGCTGCGCAAGCGCAAGGGCGCCCTGCTCAAGGAACTGACGGAGCTCCTCGACGGCATCATGGATCGCCCGGGGATCACCCCCTACCTCCAGGACCGCTTCCATACCCAGCGCGAGGAGCGCTTCGTCCTGCCCATCAAGAGCGAGTTCCGCTCCGAGGTGAAGGGGATCATCCACGGCACCTCGGGCAGCGGCCAGACGGTCTTCATGGAGCCCCAGGAGGTGTTCCTCCACAACAACCGGCTCAAGGAGATCCAGTCGGAGATCGAGATCGAGGAGTACCGCATCCTCTCCCGCCTCGCGGGCGCCGTGGCCGAGGTCACCGACGACCTCAGGACCAACGAGACCATCCTGACCGCCCTGGACGCCTGGATCGCGGCGGCCAAGCTCGCCCTGGCCATGGACGCAACCCCCCTCACCTTCTCCACGGACGGTGGCATCGACCTCCTGGCGGCCCGCCACCCCCTGCTGGTGCTGGACGGCGTGGAGGTGGTCCCCAACGACATCGCCCTGGAGCGCGGCCGGGTGCTCATCATCACGGGCCCCAACGGCGGCGGCAAGACCGTCACCATCAAGACCACGGGGCTCATCTTCCTCATGGCCCGCATGGGCCTCTTCGTCCCCTGCGGCCGCGGCTCCGTGATGCCCTTCTACAACCGCATCGTCACCATGATCGGCGACGACCAGGACATCTCCAGCCACCTCTCCACCTTCTCCGCCCAGATCGTGAACATGAAGCGGGTCCTGGACGAGAGCGACCCCGACACCCTGGCGGTGCTCGACGAGCTCGCCGTGGGCACGGACCCCTCCCAGGGCTCGGTGCTGGCCCAGTCGGCCCTGGAGCACCTGCTGGGCAAGGGCGTGACCACCATGGTCACCACCCACTTCTCCCGGCTCAAGGCCCTGGCCATGATCACCGAGGGCTTCGTCAACGCCTCCGTGGGCGGCAAGTCCGCGGTCAAACCCGATTTCCGGCTCGTGGCGGGGCTCCCGGGCACCTCCGAGGGCATCGCCGTGGCCGAGCGTCTGGGACTCGCCGGGAGCGTCACGGGACGGGCCCGGGAGCTTCTGGGCGAGGGGGACAACAAGATCGACGCGCTGCTGGCCGAGCTCTTCGCCATGCGCACCGCGCTCAAGGATCAGCGCCTTGAGCTCGACCGCGAGCAGATCGCCCTGGACAAGGAGCGGACCCTCCTGAACAGGCTCACGGCCGAGAAGGAGCGGGAGCTGCGGCGCCTGCGCAAGGAGGGCTACGAGGCCACCATGGAGGAGGTCGTCCGTGTGCGGCGCCTCGTGGGTGCTCTGGAAGCCAGGGCCAAAGAGGACAACCTCACCCCCGTGCGGCGCCGTGAGCTCAAGGAGGCCGTGCAGAAGGTGGCCGAGCGGGTCACCGAGAAGCTCGCCGAGTTCAACGGCCCCCCCGTCTCCGATACCGAGCTGGTGCGGGGCAACAGGGTGCGGTCCCGCTCCTTCGGCCAGGTGGTCGAGGTGGTGGAGATCTCCGAGGAGGGCAAGGTCCTCGTGGCCCTGGGATCCTTCAAGTCCTGGCTGGACCGGGGCGACCTGGAGGCCCTGGAGCAAAAACCTGAGAAGCCCGCCCCGAGACGGGAACACGGCACCAAGGCGCCCCCACCCCCGCCGGCTCCCGAGGAGGATCCCGCCGAGCGCCTGGAGCAGGTCATCCTCACGCCCTCCAACACCCTTGACGTGCGCGGCAAGCGCATGGAGCAGGCCGTGGCCGAACTCGACCGGCACCTGGACGCCATGGTCCTCGCGGGCCAGACGGGCTGCGCCGTCATCCACGGTTACGGCACGGGCGTCCTGCGGGCGACCTTGCGCGATCACCTCAAGGATTCCCCCTTCGTGCGGCTGTTTCGGCCCGGAAAAAAAGGGGAAGGCGGCGACGGCGTGACCGTCATTCTCATGGTATGATGCACCACCACACGGAAAGGATCCCTGGCATGAAACGACTCTCCACCCTCCTGGCGCTCCTGGCGTTCTTCTCCCTCGCCGCCTGCGACGACGACTCGGGCGACAACACCAGCAACGTCAACAACACGACCAACGTCAACAATACGACCAACGTCAACAACACGTCCAACGTCAACAACACGTCCAACGTCAACAACACCACGACCACGGACGCCTGCACCCCCAACCCCTGCGATCCCGACACCTCCGGTGTGCAGAAGACCCTGTGCGAGCTCGACGGGATCGACGGCTTCGTCTGTCTGTGCGCCGAGGGGTATACCGAGAACCTCGACGGCGGCTGCGAGCCCGATACGGTTGAGGCCTGTCTGGGCGACGACGTGTGCCTGGGTGGCTGGTGCGTCTCCGGGATGGGCGACGGCCAGTGCATCGGCGACGAGGACTGCCACGACCGCATGGCCGCCGGCAACCCCACCTTCTGCAACGGCGG
>QKIM01000457.1 GCA_003249585.1 Deltaproteobacteria bacterium | reverse complement strand
GGGGAGCATGAGGGGGGGCGGCTCCATGATCGGTTCCATGGGCAGATCGGGCAAACCGATGGAGGGAAGCATGGGGAGACTCACCATGCTCCGCACATGGTGCCCGTCGCGCATGGTGGGTCGGGGCCGTCGTGGGCTCGCGCCGTCGATGCTGATGTAGATGTTGGCCAGGTGAGCCCCCTCGGGGTCTGTCAGTTTCAATTCTGCGCGTCCCCGGTGACGGCAGCGTACCGTCAACTTCATCTTGTCGGTCTCCCCCGGGACCATCTTCTTGCGGAACACCTTGACCCCCGACGTGTCGTCGAGGGGGGACACCTTCGCCTTGCGAAGATCCATGCCGGGGATATACAGCTCCACCTGGAGGAGGTAACGACTCTTCTCCGACACCTTCACGTCGACGGTGCTCCCCAGGCAGGTCTTGCGGCCCGAGGTCGCCTCCTCGAAGAGGAAATCGCAGGGCTTGACCACGGGCATGGCGGGAGGCGTCACGGCCATTACCGGGACTTTCATCACCGCGGGGGGGGTGACCTTGACGGTCATGTCCGACGCCATGGGGTTCTTGGCCGGCACCTTCTCCTCGTCCCCGGAGGAGGAGCGCCCCTTGAGGAGCTTGAGACCACCGAAGACAAGGGCCGCCATTACGATGATTCCCAAAAACACAAATACAAAAAATTTCAATCCCTTGCCTGAAGAGGGAGCGAGCTCGTCGACCCCGGACCGCATCTCTCCGCGGGGGGTGGAATCGGTCTGGAGTTCCCCGGGCGTGAACCGCGTGGTGGGGCCGGTGCTGTCGAGCACGGAGGGGGAGATGCCTCCAAGCTCGAGGATGGCTGCGTCGATGGCCATGAGGAGCTCTTCGGTGGTCTGGAACCGTGCGTTGCGGTCCTTCTTGAGGAGCCGCTGGATCATGACGTCCAGGATGGGTGGCACGTCGGGATTCACGGTTCTGGGAGTCGGCGGGACCTCTTTGATGTGCCGCACCAGGACCTCGAGCCCCGAAGCATCCTCGAAGGGGAGTCGCCCCGTAGCCATGCGGAACATGATGACCCCGAGGCTGTACAGGTCCGTCCGGTGATCCAGGGGTTCACCCGACGCCTGCTCGGGAGAGATGTAGGCGGGGGTCCCGAAGATGGTGCCCGTCTTGGTGAGGTTCTGGTACTCCTCATCGGAGTGCAGGATCTTGGCGATCCCGAAATCCAGGACCTTGGCCGTCTCCTGGGGTTTGCCCTGGTTGAGGATGTTGATGTTGTCGGGCTTGAGATCCCTGTGTACCACCCCGTTCCGATGGGCTTCATGGAGGGCAAGGACGATCTGTCGGCTGATATGCAGCACCCTCAGGGGATCTATGGCACCCTGGGCCCGGCACACCAGCTCCAGGGTCGTCCCCTGAACGTACTCCATGACCAGATAGGGAATTCGCTCATCCTCGGTCTCGCCCACCAGGTGAACGGTGATGATATTGGGGTGGTTGAGGCGGGCTGCGGCCTTGGCCTCCCGCTGGAACCGCTTGATGACGCTGGGGTCCGTCGCGAGCTTCCTCTTGAGGATCTTCACCGCGACGTGGCGGTCCACGCTCATCTGGCGGGCCATGTACACCTTGCCCATGGACCCCTGCCCGATGAGCTCCTCTATCTGAAACTGACCGAGGAGGATCTTGCCCAGGAAGGGATCGGTGATCTCCGCCAGGGGCGCGCCGTCCTTTGGACAGAAATGCGCCTCATCGGGGAAGTGCTTGTGGCATTGTGGGCAGATCTTCATGGCAGGGTGTCCTGGGCGCAGTCGTTTCTTGCAAAGAAATCCATTATTTCAAACCACGCCCGTGGGTTTTTTGCAATTCTTTTGTTGAGGCGCTCCTTGTCGGCGTATATGGGGCAGGGTTCGAAGACCCTGCTGCGGGAAGGCTTATGGGACTTTTCGAGCCGCGGGGGCAACCCGAGGGGAGTCTCGATGCGCCCCAGGGTCAAGAGCCCGACCTCGGGCAGCGGCATGACCTGGAAGGCTTCGACCTTGAGGGTCACCTCCCGGGAGAAGGCGCACCCCTCGAACCGCTCCACGGTCTCCCCTTTGCCCAGGAGGAAACCGTGATGGGTCCGCTTCACCGAATGACTGATGCACTCGACGAAGGAGGGGGTCTTTCGCGTCACCACGCGATACACCAGAGGCCCCCTGGAGCGGTTCTCCATGGTGAGGGTCACCAGGAACCGGTCGTTGTTCCCCATTTTATAGTTCTTCGGGGTCACGGTGAGCCTCACGCGCAGCTCGGGGATGGAGATCTCGGGGTGGGCCGCCGTGAGATCCACGGGGACCTTGCCCGTGAGGCGTTTCAGCGGCCTGGCCAGGGGTTTTGGGGAGGTCTTGAGCTTTTTGCTCTCGAAGAGCTTCTGCAGGGAGGTCTTCTCGACCTCCTTGGGGGTCTTCTCGGTGGACGACTGATGCATCTCGGTGACGCTTGTGGTCACGGCGGCCCTGGAGAAGTGGCGGGCGAAGAAAACAATGATCCCAAGGGAGACAACACCGATCACGATGAGAAGGATCTTGTATTTCAATATGGTCCGTGTATCGGCCATGGCACTCCTGGCGATGCCTGAGGCGAGGGTCTCGACCGCACCGCGCTATCGGGGGATAATAGCATACATCAAGGGAATACAACAGCATCCTGCACCAAATATCGCCCCCGGATCCCAGCGCGCAGCGAGGAAATTTTTCCCGGTGGAACCCAGGTGGGGTTTACGGGCCGGAAATGATGATTATCCTCAGATAAACCGGTGTTTCAACGACGCGAAAAAAACGAATATTTCGTCAATATTCTGAGGAGTTATCGTCAATGAGCGAAAAAGGTACCATCGAAATCCACACCAGGAACATCTTCCCCATTATCAAAAAATGGCTCTATTCCGAGCGCGAGATCTTCCTCCGCGAGCTGGTCTCCAACGCGGTGGACGCCATCACCAAGTTGAAGATCCTCGCCGGCCGCGAAGACCTCGATCTGGGCGACGAGCCCTTCCGCGTCGACGTCACGGTGGACAAGGAGGCCGGGACCATCACCGTCTCCGACAACGGCATCGGCATGAACGCCTCGGAAGTGAAGGAATATTTGGCGCAGATCGCCTTCTCGGGGGCCGAGGCCTTCCTGGAGAAGTACAACACCGAGGGCGAGGCCATCATCGGCCACTTCGGCCTCGGGTTCTACAGCGCCTTCATGGTGAGCGACCGCGTCACCGTAGAGTCGAAGGGGTACCGCGACACAGACGAAGCCGTTCAATGGGTCTGCGACGGCGAGCCCGAATACGAGCTCGGTCCCTCTGAGCGTACCGCCCGCGGCACGACGGTGACCCTGCACATCGCCAAGGACGAGGAAGAATTCCTGGATCAATGGAAGATCAGGGACATCCTGCGCCGCTACTGTCGGTTCCTCCCCTTCGATCTGTTCCTTGGCGAGGAGCGCATCAACCCCGACGCGCCCCTGTGGACCAGGGTGGCTGGAGAGATCAAGAACGAGGAGTACAGCGAGTTCTTCACCAAGATGTTCCCAGGAGACCCCAAACCCCACTTCTGGGTCCACATCAACGCCGACTACCCCTTCAAGCTCCAGGGGATCCTCTATTTCCCCC
>QKIM01000663.1 GCA_003249585.1 Deltaproteobacteria bacterium | reverse complement strand
GGTGCCGTCATCGTGAAGAACAACGCCATCCTCTCCACGGGGTACAACGGCTCCATGATGGGGGCCCCGCACTGCCACGACGTGGGATGCATGCTGGAGAACGGGCACTGTGTGGCCACCATCCACGCCGAACAGAACGCCATCATCCACGCCGCCAAACACGGGATCCCCATGGAGGGCTCCTCCATCTACGTGACGGCCTCCCCGTGCTGGCTGTGTTTCAAGATGATCGTCAACTCCGGCATCCGCACCATCTATTACGGGGAGTTCTATCGCGACGATCGCACCATGGAGTGGGCGGACCAGCTGGGCGTCACCATGCGGCACATCCCCCTCGAATCCCTCGAACTGCCCCTTGACCAGCTGCCCTAGGTGGTTAGAAAGAGGGGGACCGCGCGCCCCTGGCGGGCAGGACCCCCCGGGTCTTTTTGCTTGCGCTTTCCCCTTGGATGGTGCAGTTTTGGTCCACCTCAGGAGGTGAATTCATGGCCCCTACGAGCCCTTCAGCTTCGGCCAACAACGTGTGTATCTGCGGCAAGGAGATCCTCCCCGACGAAGGATACACCTTCAACGAGCGGGTGTACTGCAAGAAATGCTACTTCAAGGAGAGCCCCCTGGGGCCCATGCACGCCGAGTACGTGAAGTGCAATTCTTGTGGCCGCGAGGTACACAGGTACACCATCAAGTGCCCGGACTGCCACCAGCCGGTTCACGCAACGGGGACCATCTCCGTGCGCCGCCCCATCCGCACATCGGTGATTCTCACCTACGCCATCATCGCGCTCATCACCGTGGTCACCGCGCTGACCATGCCCACCTTCTCGGACAAGGGCCTTCTCGCCTGGTTCTCCGTGGTGCCCGGCATGTTCCTCTTCGTCCACGGCCTCCTCGGGGTCATGTTCTTCTTTTTACCTTTCGGTTTCAAAACCATCTACCGTTTCAATGCCTTCCTGCTCGGGCTCCTGGAAGCGGGGCTCGGCAGCTTCTTGATCATCTGGCCTCGACTGTGACCTCCCTTTCGCCAAAAGAGATGGCGGAATCATTCCATTACTTGATTATTGGCGAAGGTACTGATAACGTATAGCGGATATCGGACCCGACGCGGTGAAAGACGTTGCCCGTCCAGGGGCGACCCGCTGTTATCGAGGCGTTCAATGAAAATTACCATCAGCCTTATCGGCCTCATCCTTCTCGTCAGCCTCCCAGGCTCTGTCGCGCGGGCAAAGTACCGCAACGACACGGAGCTCTCCAACCTCTACAACCCAACGGTTTCGGGGAACTGGAACGATCCCAGCAACGTACAGGTCAAGAGCGACGCCCACGCGAAGTACCGCAACCTCATGTCCCAGCTGGGCGTGGTCTTCGCCCCGTCCTTCCTCTCCCCTGCCGAGACGCTGGGATACATGGGGCACGCTCTGGGGGTCAACTACTCCCTGACCACCATCGACTCCAAGGCCGCCTACTGGAAAGAGGGCATGTACGGCACCCCGGCCTTCGCCATGCAGACCATCGGTTTTGAGTACCGCAAGGGCATGTGGTTCCCGCTCCCGGGCTTCGAGATCGGCGGCGGTCTCAAGTATCTCCCCGACTCCCACATGTACGCTCCCCACATCATGGCCAAGTTCTCCATCAACGAGGGGTACTTCAACTGGCCCGTCCCCGCCATCGCCATCCGCGGGTACGGCAGCCGGGTCATGGGCAACACCGACGTCGATCTCACCATCGCCTCCGTCGACGTCTCCCTCTCCAAGTCCTTCGGCCTGCTCTCGACGGTCAACGCCACGGTCTACGCGGGATACAACTACCTCATGATCATCCCCGACTCCAAGGTCATCGACTTCACGCCGGGGCTCGACTCCCTGCGCCAGGACAGCACCACCACCACCACCCTGAGTTGCAGCTCCACCCTGGAGACCGACTGTCGCAACAACGACGTCTTCGACGACCAGGGCACCATCTCCCGGCATCGCCTCTTCCTGGGCGTCCGCATCATCTACTACCATATGTTCGTCACCGCCGAGGGCGTCCTCTCCATGGACGGCTCCAGCGCAGGCGAGATCGTCAACTCTCAGGCTGGAGTCATCCAGACCCTGGACATCAAGGACTCCACCACCAAGCAGTTCACCTTCTCCGTCTCCTTTGGCTGGAACTACTGATCCTCACCCAAAATCGTTGTAACAATCAAAGGAAAGGGAAATAGGGCAGTTGTCCGGAATTTTGCGCCAGGCGTCCTTTTGGTGTTTGTTTGGGGTATGCGAACCCTCCCTCCAACCGTCCGACTCGATCCTCCACCTCCGCCTCCACCTCCCGCAGCGGCCACCGCTGCGACAAGCGGAGCACGAGGCACCCTCCTCACCCTGACGTCCATCATTGCCGTGACCGCCCTCGTCTTCTATATGATGGAACACTCCAAACGGCAGGGGACGGCCACCAAGACTTCGACGAAGCGGATCCTCCCCACCGTGACGGATCCCCGTGTTCCTCCCCCGGTCAAGGCAGCCCCCGTGGCTGTGGAGATCGCACCAAGCATCGTGCCCGAGGATCCCAAGATCTCCCCCGAGGAGAGGGTCTATGTGGCCACCAATGGCGTTTTGACCATCAAACGGGAGTCCGAGGCCCGAGCCCTGGGGTACTCCGTCATCGATCTCAGCGACGAGTTCGTCCCTTTCATCTTCTCCGACGGACAGAAAACCCCCAACAGGTACAGGACCACCTACATCAACGTGGCCAACGACCGAACCGACGAGGAGGGGAAGCCCCTGGAGAAGGGGGATCACAACTACGTCGAGCTCTTCGGAATTCCCCCGTCACTCTCCGTGCTGGACAAGCGCTTTCGGGAGGACGAAATCAAGAAGTGTTTCAAATCCCTCAACTATGGTTTTTTCAGAAAGGCCCGCTTCAGCGTCATCTACCAGTCGCGGCGGGACCTGACCAAGGAGCTCAAGACCCTCCGCGCCGAGGTGCACCGGGCCATGAAGAAAGCCCGCAAGTCCAGCATCGCGGCTCTGGGCAAGACCAGGCAGCACGCTTATCTTGTGAAGAAATACCGCCTCCTGCAGACCAAGTACTCCATGGTCGTGGAGGCCCAGAAGCGCCTGAAGTGCGAGGGGCTCCTCTCGGGCTATGCCCCCGGGGTGATCTCCTGGGGCACCATAGGAGCCATTAAACGTTTCGAGCACAAGCACATGATTTACGGCTGGGGCATCCTCACGGGGGACACTCGGCGAGGATTCGGCCGCACCCCACTCCAGAACAACTTCAGGACGCTCAGACGACTCTTGACCGCCCGCATCACCCTCTCCCTGGGAATCCTCGAGGACGGGAGCGTCAGCAAGGTCAAGGGGCTCAAGGCCACCTATCGTGGTCTGGACGACAAGGAGCACCGGGTCCCCGACCTGGTCGGCACCTACACTGCCGCCGTCATGAAGGCCCTCAAGGTGGAGACCCCCGAGGACGCCAGAACCTTTTTCATGGCCGTGGATCCCGCCCTGTTCAAGAACTTCAGGCTGGCGGTCAAGCTGCCCCCCCTGCCCCCCTACTACAGTGACGACATGGAGTTCTCCGTGAAGATCGACCGCGGGGACATCTGGTACGACGCCCCCTTCAACGCCA
>QKIM01000668.1 GCA_003249585.1 Deltaproteobacteria bacterium | reverse complement strand
CTCAAGGGATCTCTTTCCCATCGCGACCATTTGGGGTACACTCTCGGCGACAGGTCGACAACACAGGCAGGCAAGTCCCATGAGCGCAGATAAAACGGACAAGAAAGACAACAAAAAGAAGGTCACCGACATCGAACAGGGCCATGTGATCATCGAAGTGGCCAAGAAGCTCCTCAGGACCACCTGGGGCATGCGCATCGGCCTGGGTGTCCTGGGCGTCCTCCTCTTCTTCATCGGGTACATCATCGGGAACTGGAGCACCTCCGAGCTCAAGGCGGAGGTGGCCAACAAGAAAGGCGAGATCAATGATCTCCTGGCCGTCAACAAGCGGCTGACGGACGAAAAGTCCAAGCTGGGGAGCAAGGTAACGGACCTGCAGATCAGGCTCTCGGACTCCAACTCCAAGATGCGGTTCCTCAAGCAGCGGGTGAAGATCCGCAAACCGCTCTACGACGCTCTGGAACAGTGGAAGGCCAAGAACAAGACCGAGACCGAGGAGAAGCTCTACGCCGCCCTCATCAACCTCAAGAGCGAGGCACACGGAGCCATGGGTCTGTCCCGCTGGTTCTACGACACCACGATCCGCCGCATCACCGAGGCGATCCAGCATATCCGGGGCGGCTGCCCCGTGGAGCCCGGCTCCAAGATGACCCCCGAGGAGCGGGAGACGGCCTGCCAAAAGGCCATCCTCCTCACCATCGCCCACGCCACGGAGATCCTCCCGGCGCCCAAGGAGTGAGCCCATGCGCACCTCCCACCTCGCGCTCGTCGCCGTTGCCCTCACCACCCTGGTGGCATCGCCGGCGGCGGCCTGGAAGGCCAAGCGAAACGAATTCAACCCCGCCATGATCGCCCGGTACAAGGGCATGCTCCTCACCAGCCCCGACGACGGGTTCGCCTTCCGCAAGCTCGTCAGCCTGTATCAGACCTACTCCTCTCTGGATCGGCTCATCCTCGAGTACCAGCAGCTCCTCAAGGGCAAGCCCGACCACTACTCGCACAACGTCGTGCTCGGCCGCATCTTCCTCAGGATCGACCGGTTTCCCGAAGCCAAAATCCTCCTGGAGAAGGCCGTCAAGAAGAACGGCAAGCGCTTCGAGGCCTACAAGAACCTCGGGATCCTGCACCTCAAGAAGGCGCGCTATGCCCTCGCGCGAAAGAACCTGGATCTCGCCCTCCAAAACGTCACCAAGAACAAGCATATCCGCGAGCGGCTCCTCCGAGAGCTGGTACGCATCAGTGTCCTCGGTGGCGACACCGATGGAGGCACACGGTATTTCGAGCTCCTGCTCAAGATCCGTCCAGGTGACTTCGCCACCAGGTGGGACTTCGCCGAGCTGCTCTCCACCGGCATGCACTTTCAGAAGGCCAAGGCCCAGTACGACATCCTCTACAAGATGACCCACGGGGACACCCGGCGGAAGGTCCAGGTCATGAAGGCCCGCGGCATGCTCTATGAGAAGATGGGCAAGGACCAGGACGCCGTAAAAACCTACTGGAAGGCCATGGCGCTCACGGCCCACGGGCATTGGGTCCGCCGGGAGCTCATCAACCGGCTCCTCTCCATCGCCCGGCGCCGCGACGAGCTCCCCCAGCTCCTCAAGGAGTTCCGGCGCCGCTGGGGCAGCCCCTCGGGCTTCCAGTACAGCATGATCGCCCGCATCTATGGAGAGATCGGCCAGTTCGACAACGCCATCAAGCACTTCCGACTGGCTATCCGGCGCGAGCCCTCCAACGTGGACTACCGCATCGAGCTCATCGGCCTCCTGGAAAAGTCCGGCGCATCTCCCCTGGAGATCATCCGGGAGCAGGAGCGGCTCATGCGTGCCGCTCCCTCGCAGCTCAAGTACGCCGTTGAGCTCGCGGGACGATACGAGAAGGTGGGCAAATCCAAGAAGGCCATGGCCCTCACCCGCTCCCTCCTCGCCCAGAATCCCAGCGACGCCTCTCTGCTCCTGGCGCTGGCCGACCTGTACGCCCAGTGGAATAACCCCACAGAGGTCATCCGCATGTATGAGAAGCTCGTGCGGCTGGAGCCCATGGATCCCGAGCACCGCATCAACCTCGGCCAGCAGTACTGGGGGCGCGGCAAGCGGGACAAGGCTATGAAGAGCTGGCTGCACCTTCTGAAACCCGGGATGTTCCCCAAGAAGCACGAGGGCTACTCCGCGCTGGCCGCCGTGCTCCTTGAGGTGGGCAAGTACTCTGAGGCGCTCTCCTACCTGAAGAAGGCCATGGACATCGTCCCGGACACCCCCAAATACATGTTCCTCAAGGGGCAGATCCTCATCAAGATGCGTCAACTCAGCCCCGCCGCCCAGGTCTTCGAGGACACCCTGGCCGTGGCCGAGAAGCGCCACGACGTGGTCATGGCCCGCAAGGTGCGCAAGCAGCTCCTCAAGCTCTGGCAGGAGCTGCGGATTCTCGGGCGGGAGCTGGCCAAGCGGCGCGCCCGGTGGCGCCCCTCGAAGATCGACATGGGGCTCTTTTTGGCCGAGGGATACACGCTCCTGGGCAAGTGGACCGACGCGGAGAAGATCTTCCGCTCCATGCGCAAAAGAAAACCGTCGCTCTCCGAGCCGCTTCTCGGGCTCATCCGGCTCTACGAGAGCCTGGGCAAGTACCAGGGGCTCATCACACTGCTCAACGAGGCCATAAAACTGATCCCCCACCGCGCGCAGGAGTTCTACGAGAGCCTCTCGAGCACCTGGGCCCTGCTGGGCAACGACAAGAAGGCGCGGTACTATCTGGCCCAGGCCATCAAGAAGGGCGCCAAGGACTCCAAGGCGTGGGCCAAGGCCGGAGAGCTGGCCATCAAGCTCGATGACCTGAAGGGCGCCATCAAGGCCTTCAAGGAGGCCATCCGCCTGGATCCCTACGAGATGGACTACTACTTCTCCCTGGCCTCCCTGTACCTGCAGGTGGAGCAGCCCGCCGAGGCCACCCGGGTCTATCACCAGATCATCTCCCGCGCCTCGGAAGACGAGCTCGTCGAGAAGGCCGCACGCTACTCCATGGACATCGACGAGCTTGCGGGCTCCCTGGGCACCCTGGAGCGGGTCATCTATCCCCTCTCCTTCGCCTACAGCCACCGCCCCGTCTTCTCCAAGCTCCTCCTGGGAGTCTACCGCCGGTACGTCCCCGCCCTGGCCTACATGCGGGACAACACCCGGGATCCCGACACGCGCGCCTTCGTGGCCAAGGAGCTCAAGCGCCTCTCCACGCGGGCCCTCAAGCCTCTCCTGGAGGCCCTCACCTCCGACTCCCTCGAGGAGATGAACGAGGCCCGCTCCCTGCTGGCGACCCTGGGCAATCCCAACAGCGCCGTCCCCCTCATCCGTATGGCCAAGCGGGTCTGGGAGCGCGGCCTGACGCGCCTGACCAAGAACCCCGAGAAGGACAAGTTCCTCTCCGCAGGAGAGTTCTCCTTCGTGCGCAAATCCATCCACGTCGCTGCCCTCATCGGGGACCGATCCATCTACCCCGAGCTGCGGTTCTTCGCGGCACAGAACAGGGACGTGGGCATCTCCTTCCTGGGGCTGTGGGGCATCAGCCGGCTCGTCCCCCGGAGCGCCGAGGTGCGCCAGGCGCTCAAGAACGCCAAGAGCGTCGACC
>QKIM01000469.1 GCA_003249585.1 Deltaproteobacteria bacterium | reverse complement strand
CCCTCCCTCAGCGGGCCCGAGGCGACGGGCGGGAGCGGCTCGTACCAGGCGCTCCCGCCCGGTCCTCCCGCAGCGTTTTCGCGTTCTCCGGCGAGCAAAGGAGTCCGAATCATGAGCAACGTCGCACACTCCCCGTCCCTTACCGCGGCTGACCGCGAATCGACCGGCCGGCCCGCGTCCGGCGAAGCGGCGGTCCAGACGCGCGCCCGGTTGGGCGGCATGCTCGCCGCGGCGGACGCCATCGACCGCTTCATCCGCGCCATCGGGCGCGTCGTGTGCTGGTCGAATCTGGTCCTGGTCGGCGTCATCATCCTGCAGGTGGTCCTGCGCTACGGGTTCAGCCACGGCATGGTGGTCCTCGAGGAGCTCCAGTGGCACCTCTACGCCTTGGGCATCATGATCGGCTTGTCCTACGCCATGACCGAGGACAATCACACCCGGGTCGACATCCTGCACATGCACTTCTCGAAGCAGACCAAGGCCAAGTGGGAGATCTTCGGGATCGTCGTGTTCCTGATCCCGTTCCTCTACACCGTACTCGACCAGAGCCTACCCTTCGTCTACGACGCCTGGCGCATCAACGAGCACTCCGACGCCCCCACGGGGCTCCCCTGGCGGTGGGCGGTGAAGTCGCTGATCCCGATCGCATTCGCCCTCCTGAGCCTCTCCACCGTGTCCCGTTTCCTGCGCTCCGTCGCGGCGCTGCGCGGGGAGGAGTAGTCCCATGTCCATGGCCGTGAACGACATCCTCGTCATCGCGATGTTCCTGACTTTCATCGCCGGGCTCTTCACCGGCTTTCCCATCGCCTTCGTCCTGGGGGGCGTTGGCGTCATCTTCACCGGGGTCGGCTACCTGGCGGACCAGTTTCTGGGCACGATGACCGGCCTGGACTTCCTGATGCTGGGGATGAGTATCAACCGGATCTTCAAGTACATGGACAACTGGGTCCTGGTGGCCTTGCCCATGTTCATCTTCATGGGGCTGATGCTCGACCGCTCGGGCATCGCCGAGGAGATGATGCACTCGATCCAGTCCCTGTTCGGCAAGGTGCGCGGCGGCCTCGCCGTGACCGTCACCGCCATCGGGATCATCCTGGCGGCGTCCACCGGCATCATCGGCGCATCGGTCGTCCTGCTGGGGCTCTTGAGCCTGCCGGCCATGCTGAGCCAGGGGTACTCCAAGCACCTGGCCCTGGGCACGATCGCCGGCTCCGGAACCCTGGGGATCTTGATCCCGCCCAGCATCATGCTGGTGATCATGGCCGACCAGCTCGGGCTCTCGGTGGGCGACCTGTTCATGGGCGCCCTGTTCCCGGGGCTCATCCTCGGGGCTCTCTATATGCTCTACATCCTCATCTACTGCTCGCTGAAGCCCAAGGCGGCCCCCTTGCCGGAAGGCGCGAAGGCCCCGGACTGGAAGGTGATCTGGAACGTCTTTCGGACGGTCCTCCCCGCGGCAGCGCTGATCCTTGCCGTGCTGGGCTCGATCTTCGCCGGCGTGACCACCCCCACCGAGGCCAGCGGCGTGGGCGCACTCGGGGCGACCCTGCTCGCGTGGCACAACAAGAAGCTCAGTTTCAAGGTGATGAAGGAGACCCTGCTCGCGGCCTACAACACCACGGCGTACATCTTCGCCATCTTCCTCGGCGCCACCACGTTCGCGCTGGTGCTGCGGGGCCTGGGTGGGGACGAAGCCATCTCGAGCGTGCTGACCGGGCTGCCGTTCGGGCCCTACGGGATCATCGCCTTCATCCTGGGCGTGGTGTTCATCCTCGGATTCTTCCTGGACTGGATCGAGATCACGCTGATCGTGCTGCCCCTGATCGCTCCGGTGATCTCGAACCTGGGGATCCACATCAACGGGTATGGCGTCGTGTCGAACCCGGAGTTGGTGTGGTTCGTGCTCCTGGTGGCGGTGTGCCTCCAGACTTCGTTCCTGACGCCCCCGGTCGGCTTCGCGCTCTTCTATCTGAAGGGGGTCTGCCCGCCCGAGTGCAAGCTCATCGACATCTACAAGGGCGTGGTTCCGTTCATCTGCATCCAAGTGGTTGCCCTGCTCCTGGTGATCGTCTTCCCGGCCCTGGTGACCTGGCTGCCGGCCCTGGCGTACCGGTGAAGACCGTGAAAGGTGAGACGTGAAACGTGAAGCCAACGTCCTCACTCCCCCGTCTCACATCTCACGTCTCACATCTCACGGGAGGAACCCATGAACGCTTCCCTGATGATCACCTGCCTGTGCGACGCGCTCTATCCCAACGTGGGCCGGAGCGCCTCCCGGGTGTTGCAGCGCCTCGGCGTCGCGGTGGATTTTCCTAAAGCGCAGACCTGCTGCGGGCAGCCCGCCTTCAACAGCGGCTACCAGGACGACGCGCGCCAAGCCGCCCTGGCCATGATCCGGGCTTTCCGCGACAGCGAGTACGTGGTGTCGGTCTCCGGCTCCTGTGCCGGGATGATCCGCCACAACTACCCGGCGCTCTTCCGGGGCCGACCCGAGGAGTGGGAGGCCAGGGCTCTGGCGGCCAAGACGTACGAGTTCTCCGAGTTCCTGATAGAAGTGCTCCGGGTCGAGAGCCTGCCGGTGTCCTTCCCGACCCGCGCCACGTTCCACAACTCCTGCCACACGAAGCGATGGCTGGGGGTGACCGACGCTCCGGAGAAGGTATTGGCACTGGTGTCCGGGCTGCAGGTGGTCCCGCTGCCGTCGGCCCAGGACTGCTGCGGCTTCGGGGGCACGTTCGCGGTGAAGATGCCCCACATCTCCACCGAGATGGTCAAGGAAAAGGTGACCCACATCCTGGCGACGGGCGCCGAGGTGCTGGTGAGCCTCGACATGAGTTGCCTGATGAACATCGTCGGCCGGCTCCACCGGGAACAGGGGACGATACGCCCCCTGCACATCGCGGAGCTGCTGGATGAGGGATGGACGAGCCATGAGTCAGCACAACGGGCAGCCTAGGTTCGACGATCGCGTCGATCACGCCCTGGAGGACGGCTTCTTGCAGACCGCGCTCCGGCGGGCGCAGGACCAGATCCGCCCCAAGCGGGAGCGGGCAGCCGAGGACATGGTGGACTGGGAGGGGTGGCGGGAGCACGCAGACGCCGTGCGCAGCCACACCGTCGCCCACTTGGACCACTATCTGGAAGAGTTTGCCCGCAACGTGGAGGAGAGGGGGGGCAAGGTCTTCTTCGCGGCCACGGCCGACGAGGCATCCGCCTACGTGGAAGGCCTCGTCCGGGAGAAGGGCGCCCGCCGGATCGTGAAGTCGAAATCCATGGTGTCGGAGGAGATCCACCTCAACGCCGTCCTCCAACGGGGCGGCGCCGAGGTGGTGGAGACCGACCTGGGCGAGTACATCATCCAGCTCGCCGAGGAGACCCCTTCCCACATCATCATCCCGGCGATCCACAAGACTCGTGACCAGGTGCGCGACATCTTTGCCCAGGCCGGCGGCCAGGGGCTGACCAGCGACAGTCAACAGCTCACCTGGTTCGCTCGCGCCCGCCTGCGGGAGAAGTTCCTCACTGCCGACCTGGGCATCTCCGGGTGCAATTTCGCGGTGGCTGCGACGGGTTCGGTCGTGCTGGTCAGCAACGAAGGGAATGCCCGGCTGAGCACCACC
>QKIM01000611.1 GCA_003249585.1 Deltaproteobacteria bacterium | reverse complement strand
AGGCCGCGGGGCTCCTCGTCGACACCTTCGAGGGGAGCGCGGACACGGACCTTCTGGTCGCCATCAAGGCAGACAGTCAGGAAATGTTCGACAAGGCCCTCGACGCCCTCGATGGGTTGCTCGAAGAGGTGCGAAACCGAAAAGACAGCTCCGACGAGTTTCACCCCGTGAGCTTCGAGGGCGCGCTCGGCCAGATGCCGGACGCGAACCTCTCCCTGATCTCCATCGCCGGCAGATACGCGGCGAGGGAAGCTGAAAAGGCCCTCGAGAAGGGCCTGCACGTCATGATCTTCTCGGACAACGTCTCCATTGAAGATGAGAAGCGACTCAAGGAGATGGGCCGGGAGAAGAACCTCCTGGTCATGGGCCCCGACTGCGGCACCGCCATCATCAACGGGGTACCGCTCGCCTTCGCCAACGTGGTCGAACGGGGCAACATCGGCATCGTCGCCGCGTCTGGGACGGGGCTGCAGGAGGTGAGCTCGGTCATCGCCCACCAGGGTGCCGGCATCTCCCAGGCCATCGGCACCGGCGGCAGGGATGTGAAGGAGGCCATCGGCGGCATCATGTTCCTCGAGGCGCTGGAAGCCCTGAACCTCGATCCGCAGACCGAGGTGATCGTCCTCGTGTCCAAGCCCCCCCACCGCGACGTGCTCCTCAAGATCGCGGACAAGGTCTCGGGAATCACCAAGCCTGTCGTCGCCATCTTCATCGGCGGTGACATGACGATTCTGCAAGACCGTGGAGTCCACACCGCCGACACGCTGGAGAAGTGCGGGCTTATCGCCGCCGCCCTCGGCAAGGGAGAGGATCCTTCGGCCGCCCTTGCGCGGCTCGACCTTCGGACGCAGGAGCTTGAGCCCATTGCCATCAAGGAGGCTGCCGGCAAGGTCGGCCGGAAGTATCTCAGAGGGCTGTTCAGCGGTGGGACGCTCTGTGACGAGACCCAGCTCATCCTGAAAAAGACGGTTGGGGCCTGCTGGTCCAATTCCCCGCTCGATCCGGACTTCCGGCTGGACGACATCTGGAAGAGCAAGGGGCACACCATCGTCGACCTGGGCGACGATGACTTCACCGTGGGCAGACCCCATCCCATGATCGACTTCTCCCTGCGGAACAGACGCATCGTCGATGAGGCGAAAAACAGCGATGTCGCCGTCATCCTCCTGGATGTCGTGCTCGGATACGGCTCTCACATGGATCCTGCGGGTGAGCTCGGGCCTGCCATCCGGCAGGCACTGGCGACCGCCCCCGGGCTCACCGTGCTCTGCTCGATCACCGGGACCGAGGGCGATCCACAAAACAGGGAATCGGTCGAGCTCGCCCTCAGGGACGCCGGGGCGATCGTCATGCCGACCAACGCCGCCGCCACGCAACTGGCCGAAAAAATAATCGCAAAGTGCAACTAGCATGATAAAGGAAACGATATGAGCATCAAAAATCTGTTCGAAAGTGATCTGAAAGTCGTCAATACCGGGCTCTCCTCCTTCAAGGAGAGTCTCGACGAGGTGGGAACGGATGCCGTTCAGGTCGAGTGGCGTCCCCCGGTGGATGTAGACCCCACGCTGGCCCGGGTGCTGAAGGAGAACGCCGAGAAGATCGACAGGGCGAACGAAGCGGTCATCGCGAAGATTCTGTCAGGAACGCCGCATCTTGTTGGGCTTGGCATCGCGCTGGACGTCATCCCGGGGATGAAGAAGAACCTCATCCTCCATGCGGGCCCGCCGGTAAAATGGGAAGACATGTGCGGTCCTACCCGGGGCGCCATCATGGGCGGGCTCATCTATGAGGGGATCGCCAGGGACATCGACGACGCAGAGAAGATCGCCTCCTCGGGGGAGATCGAGTATGCCCCGTGCCACGAACACTCCTCGGTGGGCCCCATGGCCGGCATCATCACGCCCTCCATGCCCGTGTTCATCGTTGAAAACAAGGCACACGGCAACTTCGCCTACTGCACCATGAACGAAGGCCTCGGGAAGGTGCTCCGCTACGGAGCCTACGGCCCAGAGGTCGTCAAAAAGCTCAAGTGGATGGAGCAGGTGCTCTACCCCACCCTCAAGAAGGCCGTCGCCTCCGCCGGCTCCATTGACCTCAAGAATCTCATCGCCCAGGCGCTTCACATGGGCGATGAGGTCCACAACAGGAACCGCGCGGGCACCTCCCTGTTCTACCGCGCCATCGCGCCCCATGTGATCCGGACAGCCGACTCCTCGGACGTGGCCGCGGATGTGCTGGATTTCATCAACGGCAACGATCACTTCTTCCTCAACCTGTCCATGCCCGCCTCCAAGGCGACCCTCGACGCGGCACGCGGCATCGACTTTTCCAGCGTCTGTGTCGTCATGGCGCGCAACGGAACCGAGTTCGGGGTTCAACTCGCCGGCACCGGGGACCAGTGGTTCACCGGCAAGGCCCCGGTGCCCGATGCCCTCTACTTCCCCGGCTACACCAAGGATGACGCGAACCCGGACATCGGTGATTCGGCCATCACCGAGACGGCCGGCCTCGGCGGCTTCGCCATCGCGGCCTCTCCCGCGATCGTGCAGTTTGTCGGAGGGACCGCCAACGACGCCGTGGGATACACCCTGCAGATGTATGAGATCTCGGCGGGAGAGAACAACATCTACCAGATTCCCTACCTCAACTTCCGTGGCACCCCCACCGGGATCGACGTGCGGAAGGTGATCGAGAAGAATGTCACCCCCTTCATCGATACGGGTGTCGCACATAAAAACCCAGGTGTCGGACAGGTTGGGGCGGGAGTCCTCTCGGCCCCCGTCGAGCCTTTCAGAAATGCCTATATCGGCCTTGCAAACAGGGTCAAATGACTTGCCCCTCAAGGAAACGGAGAAAAACATGACAATGAAGCCTGAAGAATTCCTTACATTCATGAGTGAAGTGAAGATGTACGACCTCACCCAGAGACTCTCCATCCACACTCCTCCGTGGCCCAGCTACATGCCTCTGCAGATCCAGTACTTCAAGAGACTCGCCGGCGCCCACATGGGGCAGGGAGCCAACGGCCAGATCATCAAGACGTCCAACCACGTCGGGACCCACATCGACGGGGAAATCCATTTCCACGCCAGCGGCAGGACCATTGGCGACACGCCCCTCGACCACTGGGTCGGCTCGGGCGTCGTCGTGGACATCTCGGACGATGTCGAGGACTACTCCCTCTACTCGCCGGAGCTGCTCATGTCCAAGGCCGACATCAAGAAGGGCGACATCCTGATCATCAATACCGGGTACCACCGCTATGCCTGGGATCAGCCCCAGTCGGACGAGCTCAGGTATTTCGTCAAGCACCCCGGCCCCAGCCCCGACTTCCACCAGTGGTGCATCGACATGGAGATCAAATGGATTGGCGTCGACTGCGGCAGCGCCGACCATCCCATGAACACCATCATCAAGGACTGGCATCCCAAGCGCTTCCAGGAAGCCGAGGCAAAACTGATCAAGGACTTCGGAAAGACCTGGGACGAGATGTTCCCGGCTGAAGATGACTATCAGGTCATGAACCTCAATCTCTTCCCCAAGGGGATCGTCCATGCGGAAAACCTCGGCGGCGAGATCGCCAAGCTCTCCAACAAGAGAGTGTGGATCGGGCTCTTCCC
>QKIM01000244.1 GCA_003249585.1 Deltaproteobacteria bacterium | reverse complement strand
CTCTGTCGGCGCCCTCCCATTGGTGCTTATCTTCGCCGGGGTTCCCTTCACCATCCTGACGGCCCTGGGGCTGGGCCGCCTCTTTGGGGTCGAGGGGGACCTCGCGCTGCTTGTGGGCACGGGCAACGGAATCTGCGGCAGTTCGGCCATCGCGGCGGCTCAGGGTGTGCTGAACACCAAGGAGGAGCACGTCGGTGTCTCTATTGCGGTCATCAACCTCCTGGGCACCATAGGCATTCTGCTCCTTCCCATGCTGGTCTCGCTCTTTCCCGCCTTCTCCGAGCAGGTGAGGGGCATGCTCATCGGCAACACCCTCCAGGCCGTTGGGCAGGTGACCGTCGCGGGGTTCGCCCTGGGCGCCATCACGGGGCAGACCGCCACGGTCGTCAAGATGGGGCGCATCCTGCTGGTCACGCCGGCCGTCCTGATCTACGGCTTTATCCTCAAGAGGAGGCCCGGGGCGACCGGGACGCACAGCAGGTCCCTGCCCGGGATCCCCTTGTTCATCGTCATGTTCCTGTTGTTCTCGCTCATCAACACCACGGGCCTCCTGCCCGCGCGGGCCACGTCCCTCGTCAGGGGCGCAGCCGAGGGGCTGCTCATCGTCGCCATGGCCGGGATCGGTATGAAGATCACCTTCCAGGGCATCGCCGGGGAAGGGAAGGGGGCGCTGGCGGTCGGCGTACTCACCTGGGGTCTCCAGATCGCCTTCTCCTTCCTCCTGGTCGTACTCCTTCGGGGCATCTTCTGGTAATCGCAAAGGAGGGCATGGGGGGGCCTTGCCGGGGGCGGGGTATCTCAGGTGGACGCTGTCGGTTCCTCTCTATCCGGGCGCTGACGAACAGCACGTCCGTGCCGGTGAAGGGGCCCTCCCCGAGCACGCCGGCCCTGTCCTTGGGGGGAGAGCACGGCCATGTCCGTGAAGACCATGTAAACAAGGTCGTACATCCCGTCGAGGTATTCCAGCGAGAGGAAGCTGCGGTTGTGGTAGGTGATGGGGAGTCCCTTCGCCTGGGCGCTCTCGCGGGCGTGCCGGATCGAGTTCGCGGAGACGTCCACCCCGGTCACTTCGTGCCCCAGGGCGGCGAGGCGTTCCGCATCGAGTCCGGGCCACAGCCCATATCCAGGATGCGCAGGGGGCCGGAAGGGGCGTGGGAGAGCATCCACGCGACGGTTTTTTCAATGGTGCCGGGCTTTCGGCTGGCCAGATCCACGCCAGGGTCGAGGTGCACCTCCAGGAGGCGGGTCGACTCTCATGCCGGCGGGGGGGCGCCCTCCTCTTTGTGGTGTCTCTCCGTGGGCGTTCTCCCCATGCTCCTTTTCCCCGGACCCTGGGTCCGGGCGTTCAGCATCTCTCCCAGCACGACCACCAGGGGCACAAGCGCGATGCCGATCACCAGCATCGCGTGGAGCCAGAGCGCGCCGCCGGGTGTGGCCACGGCGACGAAGATCAGGGTCAGCAGGGAACAGGCGATCGGCGTGACGAGGGCCGCCAGCATCTGCCGGCGAGGTCGTTCCCTGAGGGCTCTGATGCTCAGGAGCCCCCACCACGCCAGGGAGTCGATGACCAGGACGATCGCCCCGGCCGCCGTCAGCCACTCGAGCATGTTGTCGAGAGTGATATGGGACTTGAACAGGACCATGGAGATGGTCCCCGCCTGGGAGGCGCCCGCGATGAGCGCCAGCTGCATGGCCAGGGTCCTCATCTGCGGGCCGCCACGGCCCAGGGCGGCCACCAGGAGCGGCACCTGCACCCCGAAGGCGACCATGGCCCACCCCGCGTAGTCGTCGAGCCACAGCCGGTCCATGAGGTGGGCAAAGACCCCCGTCCACAGGAGCGTGGAGGCCAGAAGCCACAAAAAGAGTACCAGTCGCCGGCCACGCTGGACCATGGCCCCCACTAGCAGCATGGTCAGCGCGACGAAGGAGGGCACGGCCAGCTGCGCAATGTCATCGCGGCCCCGCCGGGTGGCCAGAAGAGAGTAGACCCCACCCCAGACGATGGCTGACCACGCGAACCAGGAGAGGAAAAAGCCCAGTCGCTCCCTGCTTTTTTCCACGGTGATCCGTCGTCTCTGCGTCGTTCCCATGGGCCTACTATACCGCAGCAGCCCCGGCCCGCGTCAAGGGCTACCGGAAGGTCATGCTCGTCCAGGCGCAGATCACGGCTGGCGCCGATGTCTACGTGAGATTTCGTGGGGTGCTCCCAGGGCTGTAGGGAGGAAAGCGCTTCAACGATATGGCGGGCTGTACACCTCCCAAAACTTTGACGAGAGGAAAGGCTGGGGTTCCAAGGATATTCAGTATGGTCCGGCCGGTAAATCCAGAAAAAACAAAACTCTGTTGTCGCCGGTCTCGAATCAGGTAGACTCATCTGCAGAGTCTGAGGACTGAATCTGGTCTTTCTCGGGGAAAGGATGGACTGCCATGCGATGGGTTGGCTGCTGCGTGTTGCTGGTGATGAGCGTTGCCTGTACGGAGCGCGATGCAGGCTCCGACGGGACCCTCTCGCCGGAACAGTATCTGGAGGCGTCGCGGGAGCTCCTGTGCGAGCAGAAGATGCGCTGTGAGAATACGGGGGTGTTCTTCGGCACTCCACAGGAGTGTCTGGACTACATGCGCCATGATGTGCGGGTGAGACGCCTCGCGGCCGTCATCGATATGACCCGGGGCGGTACCATCCTGTACGATGCAACTGCGGCCACGGAATGCCTTGCACAGACCAGCGCGCTGGGATGCGAAGCCCTGCGCTCCTCCCCCCCTGATGTATGTCAGGGCGTCTGGAGTGGCACGCTGGCTGACGACAGCACCTGCCATGCGGACGAAGAGTGCACGAGCGGGTGGTGTGACGCGCGGCAGGCATGCCCCGGCCGCTGTGCCCAGCCCTCTGTGACCGGTGGCTCGTGCGGATGGGGGGAAGCGTGCGCGTGGGGGACGACCTGCGTCGAGGATATGTGCGTACTACACGACGGGCCCCTGGCCGAGGGAGCGAATTGCGATCCCTGGTACGACTGGTGTGCCTTCGACCTCTACTGCGATAGCCAGGTGAACAAATGCGCGGTACGCAAGCAGCAAGGGATGGAGTGCGTGGCTGCAGGGGTCGGCCAGGAGTGTGAGCAGGGTCTTCAGTGCAGCTTTGCCGATGCACTCTGCGTTCCCTTCCAGGTCGTCGAAGACCTTGGTGAGGCCTGTGCCCCTGCGGGCGGACTCTATTGTGATCCCACGGCAGAGCTGGTCTGCTCGGTGGATACGGCCGCAGGCGATTCGAATGTCTGTGCCCGGGCGGGCGACCTGGGAGCGACCTGCCAGTCCGGCACCCTCTCCACTCCATGTGATCCGTTTTCGGACCTCTACTGTGACTTCATGGACACGGGACTGTGTGCTTCACTCAAGGATGACGGCTCGGCCTGTGAGCTGGATGAGGAATGCTCGTCCCGCACATGCCAGAATCAGCTGTGTGTCACCAGGGAGTGCTGGTAATTGCCGACGTCAACTTGCGTGTCGGTAGGCACGCTATGGCCCCTACCTCCCGGTTCACCCGCTCCATTGGTGGGGATTATCTCTCGTATTGCAGACCGGCGTTGACCGGTATCGTCATCGGGGAGAACTGGGGCCGGCGCCCGCTGTCCCGCTGTCCC
>QKIM01000214.1 GCA_003249585.1 Deltaproteobacteria bacterium | reverse complement strand
TGGGCTCTCCCTGGCTGTTGTCCGAGGTGAGGGTCAGGATCCGCTCGGCCAGCCAGGGTCCACGGATCAGGTAGATGCCGCCGTTGCATTCGGACACCTCCAACAGATGTCCGGGGAGATCGCGCTGTTCGATGATGCGCAGCACCCGCCCCGAGGGCTCATCACGGATGATCCGGCCGTATCCCACCGGGTTCGCGGGCTCCATGGTCATGAGCGAGAGGAGGGCCTCCTCGCGATGGTGGAGGGCGATGAAACGCTCCAGGGTCTGCTCGCCGAGCAGCGGGACATCCCCGGCCAGAATGAGCACGTCACCCTCGAAGTCCTTCAACACCGCCATGCCGCACTGCACGGCGTGGCCCGTGCCCATGGGCTCTCCCTGGTCCACCATGACGGCGGCGGAAACCTCGCGGTGGAACGCCTCCATGACGGCTTCCTTCTGGTGGCTGGCCACCACCACGGCCCGGGAGATCCCCAGCCGAGCCACGGTCCGGGCGACCCGCCGGATGATGGGGACTCCCGCAACCTCGTGGAGGAGCTTGGAGGTTGCACTCTTCATTCGGGTGGATTTTCCTGCGGCGAGGACGAGGGCGGCGCATGGTTCCATGGACATCTCCTTGGCGCGGACCGGGGGTGATCCGAGGGCATCTTATGTCATGGGACCATGAATTGCAAAAGGGAAAAGGGTGGGATTACTGGGCCGTGCCGCGCCGGACACGGGTCTTGGAGATGGTCGTCTCCCCGGAGAGGCTGACATAGGGGAGGATCCGGCTGTAGAGCTTGGCCCCGATCCCCTTGATCGCCCGAAGCTGGGAGAGGGACGTAAAGGGTTTGTTGACCCGCCGGGCCACGATGGCCCGGGCCTTGCTCGCGCCGATCCCCGGCAGGCAGCGCAGTTTCGAAATGTTTCCGCGGTTGATGTTGACCTTCCCCTTGACCACCCATTGGTACTTGGAGACCCCACGGCGGCGCCGGGCGGCGTCGGCGTCCGAGGAGGCGGTACCCGCCACGAAGAGGGTGATGAGGGAGAACAGAGCGGTGGTGGTGATGAGGGCTTTTCTGAACATGATGACACTCCTTTGGTCAGTCCGGAATGTTCCGGGATTGGTGAACCACTCACGGTGGTGACACCGTAGAGCGCAAGGGCTGTGCCAAAATAGCAGATATTGATATTACAAGAGATATTTACTAAATCCGCCCGCCCTGAGGAGAGAATCCGTCCGCATCCGCCCAGCCCTGTCCATGGGCGGACGAATTTCCCGACAGATTCGATCTCTGGGGTGCGGTGACTCGATAATCGACGGTATCCACGGCAAATTGGGTTGACCCAATTGTTCGATTATCCTACCCTAGCTGAGGACAAGCCACCACCCACCACTCCCTCCCTCTCCCGAGGGGAGCCGACAACGGGATACGAGGTACTCATGACGTTCCATTCCTTATTGTTTACGCTGGCCTTTGTTTTCTCGGGCCAGACCGCCGACGGTACCGCCGTCGCGACGGCAAAACCAGCCGAAGCACCGGCGGTGAAGGCCGAGACACCAAAACCCGAGACACCGCCCGCCGCGACGGCGTCAAAGCCCGCCGCAAAGACGGAGAAGCCCTCCGTCGATCTGAAACCTGTGAAGGCCGCCACGAAGGTCACCACCTTCTCCCCCGTTGGCACCTTCGGCTTCGGCAGCTACGGCCGCGTGAACTTCGGCAGGAACGGCGAGGGAGAGCCCATCTATCCGGTGAACATCACCGCCCACGGCCCACGCCTCGAGGAGTCCACCTACGTGGAGCTTGACCTCTATTACCTCTTCAAACCCTACATGGGCGTGAAGACCAAGACCGTCGCCACCCTGGCCCTGAGTGACTCCCTCTTCCATTACACCGGAGAGTGGACGACCTCCATGGCCGTGCGCAACCTCTACCTGGAGTTCACCCAGGAACAGCTCAAGGGCTTCTCCTTCTGGGTGGGCTCCCGCATGTACCGAGGCGACGACATCTATCTCCTGGACTACTGGCCGCTGGACAACCTCAACACCCTGGGCGCCGGCATCTGGTACGACGTCAAGCCCATCCGCGCCGGTCTCCACGTCGGCACCAACCGGATCCTGGGCCCCTACCAGTATCAGGAGGCCTCCGTGGCCACCCCCTTCGTGGGCACCCAGACCATCCCCACCCTCAACCGCCAGCGCACCATCGCCAGCTTCAAGATCGAATACTGGAAGCAGATTCCCGACTCCATCGGGTTCAAGATCAAGGGATACGGCGAACTGCACTCCCTCCCCTCGGGGGTCTACAACGCTCTCGGTGAACCCGAGGAGCAGATCGACCTCCCCGCCGAGTCGGGCGTCGTAGCCGGTCTTCAGTTGGGTCTGTGGAACTTCGCTCCCAAGTCCTTCGTCAACCTCTTCGTCCGGTACAGCCAGGGTATCGGGGCCTACGGCGAGTTCTCCCAGCCTCTTGGGCTCGGATACAGCCAGGATCTCGATACCTCCTACAGCGTGAAGAATGCGTCGGACCTTGTCATCGCCATGAGCGGCAACTATTTGATCCCCAAACGTTTCGGCATCATGTTCGGCGGCTACTATCGCAAGTTCACCGACGCCGACGGGCTCTCCTACGACTGGGACGACGGCTACGAGATCGCGGCCACCATCCGCCCCCATTTGTGGATCCCCGAGCTTCTCGGAGACAACGTGGCCATCGCTGCAGAGATCTCCTACCAGGCCACGGAGCGGTCCGGGCTCCATCCCGAGAGTCAGACGGCCATCCACCCCTCGGTGTGGAAGTTCTCCTTCATCCCCACCTGGATCAGTGGGACCGACACCTATTCCCGTCCTGCCGTACGACTGGTCTACACCATGGCCAGGCCCAACGCGGACGCCCGGCTGTGGTACAACCAATACGACTACCGGCGGGTCCGCTCCGTGGAGCATTTCATCGGCATCCAGGCGGAGTGGTGGTTCAACTCTTCAACGTATTATTAGCCCAGGCAGAGGTTCATTATGAAAAAACTGCTGATATTCCTTATTTTTATTCTCGGTTGCACCGACAAGGACCCTTCGTCCATCATGGAGCGGAGCTTCATCACCAAGGCCAACGTCGGGGACTGGCGTGACGAGATCATCTATCAGATCCTCGTTGACCGCTTCGCCGACGGCGATCGCAACAACAACTTCAATGTGGACCCCACGGCCATGGCCAAGTACCACGGCGGTGACTGGCAGGGGATCATCGACAAGCTCGACTACATCGAGACCCTTGGGGTCACCACCCTGTGGATCAGCCCCGTGGTCAAGAACGTCGAGTCCGACGCCGGGTTCGGCTCCTACCACGGCTACTGGACCCAGGACTTCCTGGATGTGAACCCCCACTTCGGCAACCTCACGGACCTTCGGCGTCTCGTGGACTCCTGCCACAAGCGAAACATCAAGGTGATCCTCGACGTGGTGACCAACCACGTCGGCCAGCTCTTCTATTATGATATCAATGGCAACGGCCAGCCTGACGACACCCTCATGGGCGGCGGCTCCACCTCTCCCCTCACCCGCATCACGGAGTGGGACCCCGACTACGACTCCCGCGGTATCCAGGGGTGGACCTCCCTGGGCGAGTCGGGACCCGCCGACATCGTCTGGGTGGACATGCCTGAGAT
>QKIM01000601.1 GCA_003249585.1 Deltaproteobacteria bacterium | reverse complement strand
GGGGATACGGGCCCAGGCGGGGACGCCATAGACCACGGCGGTCACCACGAGGCCACGGGACGTCCAGTCGGCGATGGCCGCGTCCACGGCCTGGTCGATGGTGAAGCAGTGGCCGTCGTACTCCTGCTGGGTGGAGGGATCGCAGGGCGGAGTGATCACCGCGTTCTCCCAGGTGGCCCAGACGAGGTTCATGGCGACGCCACCGGTGTGGTTGCCCGCGATCTCGTCCTTGCTGGCCCAGAAGTCAGGCTGGAGGGCCTTGAGGGCGTAGGCGTCGCGCTGGGGATAGGGGAGGCCCGTGATGCCGCCGTCGGTCCCACCGTCGGTTCCCCCGTCGGTCCCGCCATCGGTCCCGCCGTCGGTCCCGCCATCGACGTCACCGTCAACCTCGCCGTCGGTCCCACCGTCGTTGATGTTGTTGACGTTGTTGACGTTATTCGTCGTGGTGGTGTTGTTGACGTTGTTCGTCGTGGTGGTGTTGTTGACATTGTTGAGGATGTCTTCGCCGGCATCGGGAGAGGACGTGCTGCCGGTATCGGCGCATCCGGTCGGGGCCGTGAGCCACAGCACGAGAACACTGAAAAGGATGGTGGTGAGGTGGTGTCGTTTCATGGTGACTTGAGTGTAAAACACGCGGGAATTTTGTCAACGAATGGACGAAGGGATCCGGAGGCTGGTCGGTGAGATTCGGAGGTGATCCCGGGGAGGGAGGGGCGTTATTTCCCGGCCATAATGAACAGGGGGACGCACAGGAGGACCGACAGCAGGGTGGAGGTCAGTAAGGTCTTGCCCGCGTTGTACATCTTCACCTCGGCCTTCTGGATGGATTCCAGGGGGAAGGAGACGTAGCCGCGATTGGAGCCGGCGATGATCAGGTTGCCGTCGTTGAGGCGCGAGATGGTGGGATGGGTGAAGGTGTACTTACCCTGGTTCGTAGTGATGATGACCGGGGTCTTACCCGTCACCTGAAGCGTCCTGCCGTCGGGGCGTTCGAGATGGCGCACCGAATGGGCCATGATGGGGGAGCTGTTGGTGGTCGTGGTCTTGGTGCTGGTATTGTAGGAGGTGCTGTAGCTGGTCCCCACCTGAACAGAGTAGGTGTTGTTGAGCTTGGTGATCTCCGTGGGCTTGATCGCGACGATATCGTAGCACCCATAACTGAACAGGGTGCTCGCGAAGAGAAGAAGGCTGAGGGCTTTTATTTTCCAGGAATGTCTCATGGGGTTCCTCCGTGGAGCCGGTCGGCTCATCACCAACGTGGTAAAGCAACTTCCGATTAGTGTCAATGGAAAATACTGAATTCGGCAGGTGGGGTGCATCGGAATTCGTCGGACGCGTGATCAAACTCTTGCGCACCGGGCGGCAGTTGACGGGAGTCGTGACATCCCCCCAGGATGCCAGGAGTTGGCTCTTGAAGATCACGACGACCCCCTTGGCTTTTTTCAGCTCTTCGACCGACTCTTCCGACCGGGAGGGATCGATGCGCTCCCGGGGGTGCCGGGAACAACGTGGACCAGTGACCCCGGTCCCATGGGCGCGAGGTTCTCCGCAGCGGGGAACGACCGGGAGGCCTTCGTTGTGGGCTCCGTCTGGCAGGTTGTGAAGAACAGTCCCGTCAGGATGAGAAGAATCGATTAACGGGTATCTCCGCGGCCCCGGATAATTATGTGGCCATGCCTAGAAGTTGCTGATGCGGGAGACCAGATCGGGGCGGTCGATGAAGGGGTTGCGGGTGCGCTGATAGCCCTCCACGCGGTTGTTGCGCCGGCGCTCGGCGTCGTCCACGGGATCGGCCTCGTGCCAGGCGCGCAGCACGGCCTCCTCGGCGTCGTTGATGCACCCGTCCGTGGGGTCGTCGTTGTCGTCGAAGAGGCCCCCCTCCACCAGCGTGCCTCGGTACCGGGCCACCATGTAGAAGTGGGCGCGGGCGATGTCGCCGCGGCGGTCGGGACGCACCTGGTACACCTGATCCTCGCCTGGACCGGCGTTGGTCCCCAGGATGGAGTTCAGAGAGCCATCGTTGTATGTCATGCCGAAGTCGTGGTTGGAGCGGATGCTGTTGGCGCGCGCGTCGGTGGGGAAGATGTGGTGGAGGTCGGACTTCATGGGCTCGAGCTCTTCGAACTGGGCCTGGGGCCAGGAGTGCTCCGTGTTGAAGCCCAGCCGGAAGGCGCTGGAGCTGTCCCGGGGCAGCTCGCAGGTGGCTGTGGAATAGATGCTCTCCACGCGGTCGTCGTGGAGATCCACGGCGGAGAACATGACCGTGCGGATGCTGTTCTGCCCCAGGTAGCCGTAGGCCACATGGTCGGCCGTCATCTGCGCGAGCGCGTCCAGGAGGGCCTCATCGGAGAGGCCGTCCAGGGCGTCGTAGTCGGGCAGGATGTCTCCGTCCAGGTTGAATCCGGAAATGTCCGCCGGGGTGTTCGCCACGAAGTCGACATCGCTCGATTCCACCGTAAAGAAGATGGAGTAGGGGGTGTCCCCGTCGACGCTCTGGTCGTTCATGCCCGTGACGGTGACGGTGACCGTGCGCTGCCAGTGGGGCGAGGCGGGGACTTCGTCCTCGGTCAGGGGCGTGCAGCCGTTGTCGGTCTCGGTGTAGCCCGCGGCGCAGAAGAGGACCTTGATGGGGAAGACGGCCACCTCGTCGTTGTCCGAAGCGTTGACCCACAGGGTCACGTGGGCCGAGGGCTCGGCGGTGAGCGACACGGTGAAGGTGTCGCTCTCGAGCCCCTCCATGGTGACCAGCTCCGTCTTGTCCATGGCGAACCCCTTCTCGCCGAGGCAGGAGGGATCTATGGAGTTCTCGACGCAGCCGTCGTCACCGGCGCAGGTGAAGCCGCTGCAGGGATCCTCAGCAGGGCAGGCCTCGTCACAGGGGATGATGCAGCTCGAGCCGGCGCAGGTGAGCGTGAGGCGGTAGTTCCCACGATCGATGTTGAGGTAGGTGCCCATGACCACGAGGTACTCGCCGTCGTCGGGGATGGTGAAGGCGGTGATGCGGGCGTGGGCGCCCCAGCCGCTGTCGTCGTCGAAGATCAGGGGCTCGGCGCCGTAGTAGCCCTCGGCGTTCCTGGGCCCGTACAGAAAGAGCGTGGAGTCCAGCGCGCGGGTGGTGCCCGTGTTGGTGTTGTCCAGGGTGATCACGGCCCCTGCGCGGGCCGTGAAGAACCAGCCGTCGAGCTGGTCGTCCTCGACGAACCCGCCGGTCACGGCGCCTTCGAAGGAGATGCGGCCGCGCATGGTCACGGTGTCGCCGATGACGTCGGTCTTGCCGGGTTCGGGGAGGTTCGGGAGGGTCAGCGCCTCCTTGGAGGCGGAGTCTTCTCCGCAGGCCGAGAGCAGGGTCGCGATGAGGGTGACAAGGAGATACAGTCTCTGGGTCATGGGTCGTCTTTCCACGCTCGGGGGGGCGTTTGTGGGAGTGGTAGCACGGTCGCGGTCCCAATTCAAGAGAACGACGGAATAGGGCCACGCCGGCCAGAGTCGTCCGTGTTCCGCCCTCCTGCTCCTCGCTCCTCGTACGGGCAGGACGTGTCCTGCCCCTCCCCGAAAGTGGTTTCCTCGCTCCTCGTACGGGCAGGACGTGTCCTGCCCCCCCCCGAAAGTGGTTTCCTCACTCCTCGTACGGGCAGGACGTGTCCT
>QKIM01000078.1 GCA_003249585.1 Deltaproteobacteria bacterium | reverse complement strand
GACATCTCCCTGTTCAACAAGGTCAACATCATCGACATCGCCCTGGTGACCCGGCAGCTGGCCACCCTCCTCAAGGCCAGCGTGCCCCTCACCGAGTCCCTGGAGGCCATCAGCGAGCAGCTCTCCCAGGACAAGAAGCGGCGCAAGCTGGGCACCATCATCTCCCAGGTGAAGACCAAGGTCAACGAGGGGCTCTCCCTGGCCGAGGCCCTCAAGCAGCACCCCAGGGAGTTCGACGAGTTCTACGTGAGCATGGTGCGCTCCGGCGAGGCGGCGGGCAACCTGGACCAGGTGCTCTTCTCCCTCACGGAATTCCTGGAGAAACAGCACAAGATCGTGCGCAAGATCAAGGGCGCCATGACCTACCCCATCGTGATGATCTTCATCACCGTGGTGGTCATCGGCATCCTCATGACCTCCGTCATCCCCAACGTCATCAGCGTCTTCGAGGACACCGACCAGACCCTCCCCTGGTACACCCAGTTCCTCATCTCCTCCAGCGACTTCTTCTCCGCCTACTGGCTGTGGGTGCTCGTGGGGATAGGGGCCTTCTCCTTCGGATTTCGGCGCTGGAAGCGCAGCCCCGGCGGCAAGCGTTCCTGGGACAAGATCCTGCTCCGGGTCCCTCTGGTCGGCGCCCTGGTCCGCAAGATCGCCATCTCCCGCTTCAGCGGGAACCTGAGCATCATGCTGGGGGCCGGCGTGCCCATCCTGCAGGCCCTGGAGATCGTCAAATCCGTCATGGGGAACGAGATCCTCAAGGATGTCGTCGAGCGGGTGGAGGTCGCCATCCGCGAAGGAAAGAGCATGGCCTCCATTTTGGGAGCCTCCGGGGAGTTTCCCCCTCTGGCGACCCACCTGATCGCCATCGGCGAGAAGTCGGGCCAGCTCGAGGACATGCTCACCAACGTCTCCCTCGCCTACGCCGGCGAGGTGGATCAGGCCATCACCCAACTCACGGCGATGCTCGAGCCGCTCATGATCGTGGTCATGGGCTCCATCGTCGCCTTCGTCGTTTTTTCCATACTCATGCCCATCATGCAGATGAACAACATGGGGCTATAGGAGAGAAGCCATGAAAAAGAACACCACCACCCTCGCCGGAACCTTCGGAAGAAACAGCCAGCGCGGCATGACCCTCATCGAGATCATGATCGTGCTCGTCATCATGGGTATGATCATCGGCGTCGTCACCTTCGGCATCATGCCCCGCTTCAAGAAGGCCAAGAAGAAGACCACGCTCATGCAGCTCAACAAGATCGCCGAGCTCATCCGCGAGAACTCCATGGAGCCCGAGTACGCCGGCAAGCCCGCCAAGGCCATCTTCGACGGCCTCATCGCCGACGGCACCATCCAGAAGAAGATGACCCGCGACAACTATGGACAGGAAGTCCGGGTCGAGGGCGACGGCGATCGCCCCTGTATCATCTCCGCCGGCGCGGACAAGAGCTTCGGCGGCGCCGACGACATCCGCAGTGACAGCTGCGACGAGGACTGATCCATGGTCGGACGCGGGTCATCGTCGAGAGGCAGCAGGGGTTTCACCCTCATCGAGGTGCTCGTCGTCATGGCCATCGTCGGCGTGGTGACGGGGGCCCTGGCCTACTCCTTCAAGGTGATGCCCCGCATGAAGCTCAAGGAGAGCGCCCGCTCCCTGGCCGCCGCCAGCCGTTTTGTCTCGACCCTGGCCCGCACCAACCACTGCTACCACCGCCTGGTGCTGGATCTGGACGCCCAGAGCCCAGAGGCCAAGATCGAGGTGCTGCCCCCGGGTTCCCCCGTCCCAGACATGGATCCCGAGATCCCTGAAGAGGGGGACGAGAAGATGCTGCTCTTCGAGGACTGGCCCCGCTTCGATCCTGCGAACCCCATGGGCCTTGTGGGACCCCAGGACATGGGCAAACCCTTCATGACCCCCGAGTCCAAGTGGAAGGCGCCGGAGACCAAGCTCAAGACCTCCACCAAGCTCGAGGGCGTGCGCGTCACCAAGGTGGTCTTCCCCTGCATGCAGAAGGAATATGAGACGGGGAAGGTGGCCATCCACTACGCTCCCGACGGTCGCAACCCGGTGGTGCTCATCTATCTCAAGTCCTCCGGCAACCCCGAGGCGACCCTCTGGATCAAGGCCGGGACGGGCAACGTGGCCTACCTGGACCCCGGTGATGTCCCTCAAAATCTGTGTCTGGACGAGGAAGGCCAGCTCATCGAGGAGAAATCGGGCGAGGAGGACCAGCCATGAGTCGTCGGACGATTCCCCGAGGGCGCAGCGCGGGGTTCACCCTGCTGGAGGTGGTGGTCTCCCTGGCCATCCTCTCCATGGCCCTCATGTGGATCCTCATCGACCAGACCATCGCCGTCAAGCGGAGCGTGCGGGTGCGCATGCTCTCCCAGGCGGTGTATCTGGCCAAGAGCAAGATGCTGGAGACCGAGGGGAACCTGCGCCGTGACGGCTTCGGCTCCTTCGAGGACGAGAACTGCGGAGAGTTCGACAACGGGCTGTACGAGGGCGCCGAGCACTTCCGCTACTGTGTGACCATCGAGAAGGTGATCATGCCCGACCTCACCATGCTCCAGGAGAACATCATGGGGGCCCTGGGCATGGGGGGCACCCAGGGCGCAAGCGGGGCCGATCCCACCGCCAGCCCCCTGGGCGGGCTGATCTCCCAGTTTCTCCCGGGGGGGCTCTCCGGGGACAGCGCGCTCACGGAGAAGTTCAACGAGATGGCGGGGCAGTTCCTCGGACCCGCCATGACCATGATCCAGAGCGTCCTCGAGGAGGCCATCCGCAAGATCACCGTGAAGGTCATGTTCAAGGTCGGCGGCACCGATCGGGACTTCGAACTGGTGGCCTATATCACCGATGTGGCCGAGCTGGACCGCTCCATCATGATGCCCAGCCTGGGGAACACCACAGGAACCTCGACCACCGGGACGAGCACCTCTACCACGAAGACGACGTCGAGGAGTACCAAATGAGATCCTGGAGGCGCCCCTTCCCCGGAAGAAGAAGCTCCCAGACGGGGTTCTCCCTCCTGGAGGTGCTGGCCGCCTTCACCATCCTCACCATGATGGTGGCCGTGGTCTACGGGATCCTCTTCGTCTCGCGCAAGACCCAGCGGTCCCACGAGAAGAAGCTGGAGCAGTACACGCTCATCCGCAGTGGGCTGGATCGCCTCGAGCGGGACCTCTCCATGGCCTACCTGTCCCTCAACGAGGACCAGATCCTCCCGGACAAGCGGACCTACTTCAAGGCCCACAACGACATCGGCGGGACCACGCTGGCCTTCTCCACCTTCAGCCATGTTCGAACCTCCAGAAATGCCAAGGAGGCCGACAACTGCGCCGTGGAGTACAGCTTCATGGACGATCCGGACCGTGCGGGGGCCTTCCTGCTGCGCCGTCGGGAGACCAGGCGGCTCGAGAACAAGCCGGCCGCTGAGATTCCAGGGAACACCCTGGGCCTCATTCCGGGAGTCTCCCAGCTCATGGTCGAGTTCTACGACAAGCAGAACGACCAGTGGGTCGACGAGTGGGACTCCACCGTGGACGAGGGGCGCATGAACAAGCTGCCGGATCAGATCAAGATCCACCTTGTCGTGGACAACGGCACGGGCGTACCGGTCCACTTCCACACCATGGTCTTCCCAAAGGTGAAGGACGCCATCAACCTCATCCCGTCGGGGACCACGTCGGGGACCTACATGAGCGGATCCTCCTCAACGTCCAAGAGCTCCAACAGCACCAGGACCTCCACCAGCAAGACCACCAGCCGGGTGCTCACTCCCTCGGGGAGGAAATAATGGACTGCGCACGCTCACCCCGTGTTCCGACCCGACAGGCGGGCTTCGCGCTGCTCATGGTGACCATGGCCATCTCCATCCTCTCCATTGTTGTCCATATCTTCGTCTTCCGCACGAAGAAGGAGCTCAGGGCGGCCGTCACCGAGGCCGAGAAGACCAAGGCCCAGTACATCGCCTACTCCACCATCGAGCTCACCAAGCTCTTTTTGCGGGTCCAGTCCAAGGTCTTGGACAACAACGCCATGCTCAAGAACCTCGGGCTGGACATGGGACAGATGCTCCCCATGATCCTGCCCATCTTCCTCGGACAGGGCTCCATGATGAACACCATGATCGGGATGGACCTCGAGGGGACGGGGCTCAAACCCGAGCAGGGCACCGGTGGCCTGGAAGAGTACAAGCCCGAGGACGGGAAGCTCAACGTCAACTGCGCCATAGGCGCCTCCACGGTGGATGTCCTCAAGGGCGGTCTCCTGGGGCTCTTCCTCGACCGCCGCTATGACGAGCTCTTCCAGCGCAGCACGTCCGACCGGAACATCCTCGACCGGCAGGCCACCGTGAACGCCATTGTCGACTTCATCGACATCGACCAGGCCGGCTCCGCAGGCGACGAAGACGCCTACTACAAGAGCCTGCGCGAACCCTACGTGTCCAAGAACAATCTTTTGGATTCCGTGGAAGAGATGTGGCTCATCCAGGGCATCGATCCCATCTTCTGGACCAACTTCGGACGCTCCCTCACGGTCTACGGGTCCTGCAAGATCAACCTGTGCTCCATCTCTGACAAGGACTGGGTGCTCATCGCGGGGCTCATCGCCGCCTCGGCCAAAAACACCAACGATCCGGTGGTTGGGGATCCCGTGAAGCTCAAGCTCCTGGCCACCACCGTCGCACCTCAAATCATGGGTATCTGTAAAGATGTCACAACGTTTGCCACAGCGGTCCAGAATCCGGGCACCGCTGGCAACCTGCTGGCCACCAGTCTCGGCGTCAACGTGGACGCCGTGGGGGATCTGGGCAACGACGGCATCGCCGACTCCGAGGTCCAGGGGGTCCAGCTCGACACGACCAAACTCTCACAGCTCGTCACCACCGGGACCAGTAAACGGTTCTATCGCCTGAAGGTTTTCGGGCTGGTGGGCAAGACCCGCCACTCCGTCGAGGCGGTGTGGGACCAGCTGGCCGTCAACCAGACCACCGGGGGACAGGGCGCCTTCGTCTACTGGCGTGAGGAGTAGGAGAACATATGGCCAATCAGTATTTTGCCGTAGATATCGGGAGCACCACCATCAAGGGGTGCGCCGTCGAGGAGGGGAGAGGGACCGTCCGGCTCCTGGCGAGTCATGAGGTCGGTCGCCCCGAGGAGCCGCTGGAATTCCGCAAGGCTCTCGGGGATCTCCTCAAGATGATCGGCGCCCAGGGCAAGGACAGGATCGTGGTGGGCCTCAGCGACATGGTCTTCGTTCGCAACCTCGCCTTCCCCTTCACCGATCCCAAGAAGGTGGAACCGCTCATCCAGTACGAGCTGGCGGATCAGATCCCCCTCGATGCCGATGACGCCGTCATCGCCCACGCGGGGATCGAGCGCACGGAGAAGGGCAGCCGGGTCGTGGCGGCGGCGACGCCTGCGGACCAGGTGGGGTCGCTTCTCGGTCTGTTCAAGGACGCCGGGAGCGAGATCTTCCGTCTGGTCTTCTCACCGGCCCGTGCCGCTACGGTGGTGCCCAGGGTCGAGGCGCCCGTCCTCGTCGCCGATGTGGGCGGCAAGCGGACGGAGCTCTCGGTCATTGCTGACGGCAGGCTCCTGTCGGCCCGCGTCACGGCCGGCGGAATAGAGAACATCGTCGACTCCCTGGTGCGGTACAGCGGACGGGCCGAGGGAGAGGTGCGATCCTGGCTGGCCCAGTCGGGGAGTGTCTCCCCGCAGCACGAGGAGGAGGAGGGGTTCGAGGCCGTCATCCGCGAAGCCGTCAACCAGCAGCTCGAGGACTGGCGCCGTTTCATCATCGCCACGGAACGCATGCTGGGCAAGAAGATCGAGAACATCTACATCACGGGCCGGGGTGCCGCCTTCTCGGGTTTCGTTCCCTGGTGCACGGGCTTCTTCGAGCGGGAGTCCAAGGTGGTCATCGCCCCCTGTGAGGGTGCCTCCTCGGAGAACAGCTCCCTGGTCGCGCTGGCGCTCCTCGCGGGGGTGCCCCGGCAGGACGTCATCGATTTCCGGTCCGGGGCCTTCGCCCGGGACGCCGCCTACTCGCTGGTCAAGGACAAGGCACTCTCGGTCTCTCTGGGGATCTCCCTGTTCCTGGTGATGCTGGTCATCTCAGGAGTGCTCACCCACCACCGACTGGAGCGGGAGGAGCGGGATTATCTCGGTGTGGTCGGTGTCCTCTCCAAGCAGGTGCTGGGTAAACGATCCTACAACGCCGCTTCCATCAAGCGGCTCATCAAGAAGCGCAAGGCCAAGAGCAAGAAGGGGGCCGTATCCGACAGCCCCATCCCCTCCATGAGCGCATACGTCCTCCTCAGCGAGATCTCCAAGAAGCTCCCGCCCCGAAAGGAGATCGAGAAGAAGGAGGGGGACGACAAAGGAAAGAAGGACCAAAAGGACAAGAAGGCTCCGGCGCTGAAGAAACCTCCCCGACCCAAACCCGCGAACCCAAAGGACGCCAAACCCGGCGAGGGAGCCAAGGAGCCCATCGCCCTGGATATCGAGGAGATCCGCATCAAGGCCGGAAAGATAAAGATCTCCGGCACAGTTGAGCGCGCCAAGGACGTGGAACAGATCATCACCCAACTGAAGACCATCAAGTGCATTGATGAGATCAAGGAAGGGAAGATGAAGACCGTAGGGAGCGGCGACAATGAGCGCAAGCAGTTCTCCCTGGATATCACCATGACCTGTCTGTAGGACAGGAGGTCGAATACATGAAACTGTTTGAAAGAATTGAATATATATATGATAATTTCTCCGATCGGGAGCAGCGCATGGTCGTGGCCTCGGTCCTCATTTTGCTCGTCTTCATCGCCTCCTTCTTCGTCTTCCTCGTCTCGGGCTCCTTTTCCGAGCGGGAGGAGCGGGTCCGTGAGCTGCGCAGCGCGGCTCGGCTCCTGGAACAGAACAGGGAATCCGTGGAAGAGTCCCGTCAGGCCCTGGCCTCCTTCGAGATGAAAGCCTCCAAGAAGCCCCCCATGCTTCAGGGACATCTCGATGAGCTGGCCAAGACCTTCGAGCTTGGGAACGCCAGCTTTACCCCCAAGAAATCCGAGGAGCTCGGTCCCAACCGGGAGTATCAGATGGAGTCTGTGGAGGTGAAGTTCTTCGACGTGGATCTCAAGAAGATCACGCAGTTCATGGACAAGCTGGAGAAGGGCCCCAACCTCATCATGGTCACGGAGCTCAGGATCACCACGCGACGCAACCAGCACGATCATCTTGATCCGACCCTGGTCGTGTCTTCCTACTACAAGCGCAGCGCAGCGGAACTCAAGGAGCTGGCCAAAAAGGTGACCAAGGGCAAGAAAGGCAAGGGAAAGAAGAAATGACCGGCAACACCCTCAAAGAACGCCTGATCCGCGGGGCCATCTACAGTCTGGCCGGCACCGTCACCTTCTTCGTCGCCCTCAACTTCTTCATGAACTGGGACCTGGTGAAGAACCGTATCGCCCACGAGCTGGAGCGCCTCTCGGGGTATGACGTCACCATTGGCGACGTGAGCTTCGGTTTCTCGGGCATCACCATGCAGGACGTGGTGATGGTCTCCAGGCCCGAGAAGGACGGCGAGAAACCGAGCCGGTTCAAGATCTCCAGCCTCGCTGTCCGGGCGAACCCCTTCTCTCTCATGGGTTCCGACAAGGACGTCGGGTTCTCCATGAAGACCCTGGGCGGGTCCATCTCCGGGAACTTCTCCAAGGACGGTGACATGAAGACCTTCAAGATGCAGCTCGAGGACATCTCCATCGCCAAGGTGCCCTTCCTCATGAGCGCCATCTCGCTACCCGTGAAGGGGACCATCTCCATGGACGGGCACGTCTCCCTGGACCGTCACGGGTGGCGCAAGTCCAACGGAGAGTTCAACGTGACGCTGCGCCGCATGGTCGTGGGTGACGGCAAGACCAAGGTGAAGGCCAAATTCCTCATGCCTCCGAAGAACAAGGGCCAGGCCAAGTTCCAGGAGGATGGGTTCCCCCTGCCCCCCTTGTCCCTCGGCGAGAAGTTTGCATGGACCGTCTCCATCAAGAACGGCAAGGCCGAGGTGAAGGACTTTGTCACCAAGAGCAAGGACGGAGAGCTGGAGCTCGTTGGGCACATCAAGTTCCGGGACCCCGTCAAGCTCTCCATGACCGAGATGTACATAAAGTTCAAGTTCTCCGACGAGGCCAAGAAGAAGCACGACAGCCTCGAGGTCTTTGAGCTCTCCCTGCAGCGCCGGGGCAAGCGTGCCGATGGATATTTCGGGATGTCCATCAGCGGACAGCTCTCGGCGCTGAGGTTCCTGCCCCGCAAGACTGGGATCATCGACTATCAGCACAACCGCTCCGGCTCCAAGGGGCGTTTCGACCGCAGCATGCGCCCCATGGCAAGGGATCTGCATCGCAAGCGTGGGAAGTCACAAAACATCCAGAGGGTTCCCATGACCATGCGGCCCCGGGGGAGATTCCAAATGCGCGGTGCCATGCCTTCCCCCGAGCTCAAGTAACCGCGCGCCCGGGAGGTCTTTCCCGGCCCTGTGGAGAGAGGACGCGACCATGGGTTTCTACACCCTCGAGGGCGAGCCCCTCGTCCGCTACCTCGAGCGCCTGAACCGGCTCGTCGGGGTGGTCCGGTGTTCTGGATACTATCCCTCCATGGAGGCCTTTCTGGGGGCGCTGCACCTTTGGGAGCCCTGCCTGGCACCAGCGGTGAACCGCACCCTCCCTGTGGACGATCGCAGCGATCTCCCCGCCGAGTCGGCCTTCACCCGTCTCCTCAATGAGCAGAGGCTCTTCCACCGGGAGAGTGCCCTGGGCGCAGCCAGCCTCCGCAAGCTCAGGTCCCCGTACTATGCGCTCCTCGACACGCTCTCTTTTCCCAGGCTCTTCGATCTCTCCGTCCTCCTGGCGGGCCGCACCGATGGGGGGCGGGCCGTCCGGTTCCGCGCCATCCTCGATCGCTTCGATCTCAGCGAGGGAGTCCTTGCTCGATACACCGTGGACTTCACCCACCGGGAGACCCTGTGGACGCCCTCCCTGCTGGCCCTGGACGAGGGGGTGTCCCGTGTCTCCGAACTCTTGCGCAACGCCCTCTCCACAGCGTGTCAGGACGAAGCGGAATTCGCCACCATCATCCTCTCGAGGCTCCCCGGGGTTCACATAGAGCGCCTGATCCGGGGAAGACTGGGACCCCTATGGCACAAGGGAAAGCCGCTTCCCGAGGCTGTTGCCCGGCTTCTCGAAGGGGTCGACGGCGCCCTCATGCTCCACCTCCCCCTGGACGGTGTCTTCTCCGACCTTCCCGATGACGTGAACCTCGACCCCTTCGCGGGCCTTTATCGGGGAGTCCTCTCCACGTCCTCCTCGGAGGTCATGGAGCGGCTTGCCGCTCGGCTGGGGTATCGGGTGCTCAAGGAGCGCCGGGTTATCCTCTCTGTGCCCTCCAACGACGCTGAAGTGACTGCTCAGCTTGCCAAAAAATGCCCCTCCCTTATTATCATGGGACCAGAGCAAGGAGCGAACCCATGACCAGCCGCAGGATCACCCTCTCGCCTGAAGAACTGAAACCCCTCGTCGCGCCGCTGCGAGCCCACCTCAAGGCAGGGGGACTCCCCGGCATGCTCGTCAAGGCGGAGGGGAACCCCTACGGGCTTGGAGAGAAGGGCAACCTCGTCCTGTCATTGATTGAGGAGACGGGAGCACTTCTGGGTTCCTTCACCTACCTCATCGAGGATCTCTTCACCGAAGAAGGCTTCACCACCTCGAGACGCGCCAGGGAGGATGTCCCCGCCTTCCCCACGCTTGCCGCCGTGAGCATGGCGTGCGGCTACGGAGCCCGGCGGCTGGACGAACTCACAGACTATACCGTACGGACCAGGAATGCTTTTGATCTTATGGAGATCAACAAACTTCTCAGGGAAGATGATCCGGCGGCGGCACTCCTCGACGACATGACGAGATTTCTGCAGCGGGAGCGACCCGAGTACATAGAGGATCTGCTCAAGGCCCTCTGCGGCTGGTTCCATCTCATGTCCAGGACCGCCGCCTCTCTCTCCCTCGACCCGCGGTACCGGCGGGAACGCACGTTCTGCGAGGCGCTCTCCATCCACTACGCCGGGCTCAGGTTCACCCCCTTCTCGGCACCCATGGACCAGGGCGACCAGACTACGGTCCGTCTGCCCATAACCATGGAGAAGATCATCGGAAACCGAGAATACCTCGACAAGGGACGACGCCTGGTGCACGACCTCATGGCCTTTGATCCGACCGAGGGAAAGAACCCCAAGCGATTCAATCAGATCCTCTTTGGCCTCGGCCGTCCTGGCTGTGGAAAGACCGCCTCGGCCAACGCCCTGGGCAACCACCTCCTGGAGCGTGCCGCCGAGATCGGGATGGACGCCCGTTTCGTCGTCATCCGGCGCACGGACTGGGCCTCCTCCTATCAGAACGCCTCCTCCAAGGCGCTCATCGAACGGTTCACCTCGGCCCTCGAGGACTTCAAGGGTGTGGTGCTCTTTTATTGGCCCGACATCGACACCGCCTTCTCGTCGAGGGGTTCGGGGGATCTGCGGTCCGAGGAGAAAGGGATCCTCGGGGCCGCCTTCGGGCTCTTCGACGGCACCATCCTGCCCTTCAACGGACAGTGGGGGCTGATCTGTGACGCCAACTACATGCAGATGGACGAAGCGACGGTCAGCCGCCTCTCCCAGGATCCCTGCGTGGTCAAAGGGCCTGAGACCCCCGAGGACTATGTCCAGCTGCTTCGGGGAGTGCTCCTGGGGGCGGAGTACGAATCTTCCCTGCCCCCTGTGGGAGACTGGATGCCTGTGGGAGATTATGCCTCGACCGATGACCTGTCGGGGCGTGACATGGCCAACCTCTCGCGAAGACTCATCTCACTCATGGAAGATTTTCCCTATCCGGAGGGATTCTTCCAGGCCCCCTTCGAGAAGCGCCGGGACATGGTCCGCGCTGCCCGGCGGCCCCTGGACATCGCCGCCGTCCTTTTCGAGATGGAGCGATTGAGCGAGTTCAAGGCCCATGCCCGGGTCATGGAGCGACGCGAGCAGATCGGGGCGCGGGTCGACAGTCTTGCGCTGGAGCTCGAGGCGCGTGAGGCCTTCGCGCAAAAGCTCGAGGAACCCAATGATTGAGGAGGTCGCCCGGGACTGGTGGGCTGTCGTTCGCGGCAGCTCCTCGCGGCCGTGGGAGCCCCTGGTGGCGCTTGTGGCCAACGGGATAGACGCCTGGAGCCAGGCGGTCCATGTCTCCTTCGGGGAGGACGATGAGGGGAACATCTGGTACGAGGTGCGCGATCATGGAGAGGGCATGAGTCCTGCGACGGTGATCGAGAGCCTCCTGTCCTTCCCCGCGTCAACCCGCTCCGGCGAGCTGCTCACTTCGGGCAACGACGGGGTGGGGTTCGCCAGGGCCTTCAGTGATGATCTCCACCTGGGGGTTGTGGAGACGGGCCGCTACGGGGAGTTCTCCAGGACCCTCTTCTTCGCCGACGGCTCGTATCGACAGTATCGGCTGGACCATCCCATGGACGGAACCCGGGTGGTCCTGTTCTATCCGCCGGACACCGCCCGCCGCCCCGATCGGGAGCGGATCATCGCCGTCCTTCGTGAGGCGCTGGGCAGAAGTCCGATCCCCATCCACGTCATGGGCGAACGCGTCAACCTCCCCTTCTCTCTGCCCGAGGCCCCCTTCGAGGTGATGTACCACGACAGGGAGGAGCGCATCGTGCTGGGATTCTCCCGGCGTCGGGGCGGCAAGGGGATGCTGTACGGCAACGGCGTCTTCCGGATGACGGCGCCATCCCCGATCCCCTGGGTGGATTTTCTCGTGGATTCCCCGTATCTGAGCGCGTCGGAGCTGCTCTCCACCGACGCCCGTGACCTCTATGTCGAAGGGCTCATGGAGCGGATGATATATCGATATGGACCCGCGCTGCAGGAGGCGCTGCTGCAGCATGTTCGCGGGCTCGCGGCCGCGGGGGAGGGCCCGGGAGAGCACCTCCCCGTCGGGCTCCTGCCCAAGGTCTTCGGGTCTCTGCTCAACGGAGATCTGCTCGATATCCCTGTTGTCCCCGGTCCTTTGGGACCCTGGCCGGCCCGCCGGCTTCTGACCGAGCCGTGTCTGACCACCACTGATCCGGCGCTGGGCAGGGCGCTGGCCCGGGAGGGTCGAGCCGTGGTCGACGGAAGGATCCTCCCCCGTGCCCTCCTCGATGCCCTCCTCAGTGCTCTGGGGGTGGCGGCCGCAGGCGTCACCGACGCCGAGACCGATCATGCGCTCTTCACCGAGCTCCACGTCTCTCCCTCCTCTGTGGAGGGCCGCTTCTCGCGGGCCCTGCGTCCCCTCCTGCCGCCGTTCCTTCAGAACGCATCGAAGGTGGTCTTCGGGAACCTCACCCCCAGAGGAGTATCCAGACCGTGGTTTTTCCACGACGGGGCCCTCCTCGTCCACCGGAAGGTCCCGGTCGAGAACGGGATTCTTGTCCTGGACCCCGGGCATCCGGTGATCCTCGATCTGCTCAGCGTCTTTCAGGTGAGCCCGGCCGTGGCCCTCTTCTTCTTTGCCAAGGCGCTCCTCCTCGACAGGGGAAGGATGCCCGACGACAGGGAGCTCCTGACAAAATGTCTCGCCGCAGGGGGGGGACCGACGACGGAGGACAGAGCATGAACGCACATCGATTTCTGGAGGAGACCTCCCAGGTTGAACCGCACGCTGTGGGGAGGGTGCGTCTTCTGCCCCTTCCCAGGACGGTGTCCGAAGCGCCGGGGGAGGTGCGTCTGCCGGTGCTTCCGCAGTGCGTCCCCGTGATCCGCGACGAACGGGAGGGGCTGTACACCGATGCGGCACCTGTGGCTTTTCCCCGGTATGCGCAGACCGACCCCGGGCTCAGCGCCCGCGCCCTCCAGGAGCGGTCCCTCGAGGAGGCCATTCTGCTCATCAACAGTATCCTGTATCTTCGGCACTGGGGGAAGGTGGAGCGGATCCGCCTGAGGGGCAGCACCTTCCTCTCGGGGCTCTTTTCCCGCGCCGCCGTCACCGACGAGGAAATAGAGGTGACGCTTCAAAAAATACCTGCCGTTTCGGGAGAAAGTGTCGTAGAGAGGGTGCTCTACGCCCACCTCGCCCATGGTGTCGTCAGCCGGGGCGCAGGTGGAACCGCGGCGGAACTGAAGGTGCTCCTCAGTCACCTCGCGGTTGCCGCATACTGGAGTCGATCATGAAGACCTTTTTTCTGCTCTCCCTGGGGTGTGCCAAGACACGTGTGGACTCGGAATACGTCGCCGCCATGCTGCGCGACCGGCGGCTCACCCAGGTGGAGGACCCCGAGGGAGCAGATCTCCTCGTCATCAACACCTGCTCCTTCATAGAGGACGCCCGGGTGGAGTCCATCGACGCCATCCTGGAGCTCAGTTCTCTCAAGACCCCCGACCAGAGGCTCATGGTCCTCGGGTGTCTCCCCCAGCGGTACGGCGACGAGCTCATGAGCTCCCTGCCCGAGGTGGACCATTTCGTGGGGACCGCCAATCTGGACCATGTGGTGTCGCTGCTGGACGACAATCTTCGCAGCGAGGTCATTCCACCGGCAGGG
>QKIM01000556.1 GCA_003249585.1 Deltaproteobacteria bacterium | reverse complement strand
CGCCACGGCCTCATCCTCAAGTGGCCCGAAGCAAGTGAAGAAGATCAGGTGGCCAGGGAGATCGCGCGGGTACATGGGCAGAGCGCTTCGAAATTCGAGGACTTCATCCCTTCAGCGGTCACCTACCACTATTCCCACGGCACCTATACTGTGGTCCAGATGAACGACGTGTTCAACACTTCGGTCATCGTCGCCGGAGAGATGGGGTGTGACGTCGACGCTGTGGGCCGTACGCTGAGCACCATGCCCGCGGCCGTAATCATGCATGTCGCCGAGTCGACCATCCCCCTGGTCGACCCGCAGGAACTCACGTGAGGTGGATCCATGGCGAAAGAACGGTTGGAACTTGCTGAAATGCTGGGAAATCTCTTGGCAGATGATCTCTTCTTCAAGCTCGATCAGCGCCTCAGTTCTCCCAACATGTTCTCCATCATGAAGATGGAGTACCAAAAGACGAATTACAACTCCCTCCTCGCCTACCTCCTCAATCCCCATGAAAATCATGGACTGGAGGACAGATTCCTCAGGCTCTTCCTGGCTCGTGCTCTGGACAGCTCGCCGTTGGAGGCAAGCATCCCCACGGAGGGTCTCAGTCCCATCCCCTACGAGACGGTGGCGGAGGCGATCCTCGACTGGGACCGGCTGGATGTCCTCTCCGCCGATCTGCGGGAGACGATGGTCTTCACCGACTATCCTCTGGGGGATGAGGGGCGGACGGTCGATCTGGCTATCTGGAATGAACAGTACGGGTTTGCCCTCTACGTGGAGAACCTCGTGGCGCCCAAGGAAGGGTGGCGGCGATACCACGGGAACGAGCGGCGTCGGCTCAAGTCGCACAGCCAGGAATATCTGCTCGACCTGTACCGTCAGTGGGCCAGCGAAGACGCGGCGACCCAGTACCAGATCCTGCCCGTGTTCATCTCCATGGGGGACATGACCCCGGACGAGCGCTTTCTCACCCGGGTCCTCGGCTACGACTGGATGGGAGACGCGCTGGGGAAATATCTCGATGCCCCGACCCTCAGTTCCCACTCCCGGATCCTCATCAAGGACTTCATCGAGCATCTCAAGCGTGAGTTGTCCCGAGAGCTGGACAAGGACCTGTATCGGGATCTGAGCACCGTCTCGGATCTCTACGGGTCCGTGATCAGTAGACTCCATGATCATGTGGTGGAGTGCAGCGGTTGCGACTCTGAGGACGATCTCATCGTCGCCTTCCATGATATCTATCGTCGGCACCGCGAGTGCATCGACGCGCTGTGGCTCTTTACCGACAGCAGAGAATTCAGCATCCTCAAAGAGGTAGAGAAGGAGATCAACGGACTGGGGTTCAGCGACGATCTGGTCCTCATCGGGGAGAGCTCCACCCTCTCGGGGTACAGCCGGGCCTGGATCAAGAGCGGCGCCGACGGCGGCACGGAGAAGGAGTACAGCCCGCTGGCCGAGGTGTATTTCTCGGCTTCGATCGGGTGCTGCGGCATCTTTGTCTACAGAGAGCCTCTGAGGGGCATGGTGAACAAGATCTGGATGGTGGCCCAGGAGCTGGCGGAGGAGCGGGACCTCGCGCTGGAAAGAAGGCGGCCCACTTCGCGGAATTTCCACCTGGTCAAGATAGTCTATGACGCCTACAACCCCCTCGACATTGCCCGTGACTTCGTGAGGCTGTTCCAGATGCTCAACGATATCGTTGAGATCGTATCTCCCTGAACATTGACTGGAGCGGCTACAGGGTGGGTTCGACGATGTGAAGCGTGATGGAGTCGTGGGCGACACCAGTGGCCTGCCCGCTCTGGAAGGCAGGGTTCACGTCACCGAGAATGACGCGGGAGATGCTCAGGTCGAGGTAGCATTCGGTCTGGAAGGTAGCCAGATAGACGATGTCCTGGATGGAATAGCTGCCGTCGTCGGGGATCATCGTGTCCGTGAAGTCGTCGATGCAGTCCCCCGACAGCGTGATGTTCACATAGTCCCCGGGGATGGTGTCGTCCCAGGTGACCGTGATGTCGTCCTCGGTGGTCAGGGTGTCCTCGTTCTCCACGCTGATGATGACCGGCGGATCGGGCAGCTCGACCATGGTGGAGACTTCTTCGTCGGTGCGTACGAAGACAAATTCATAGACCCCATCGGTATCTTCGGACACCTGGGCGCGGCTCCAGTGGTAGTTGGTGATGGGCTCCACGTATTCCGTGAGGGTGACGTCGTTGCATTCCATGTGCTCCCCGCCGCTGAGGTCGACGATGGTGCCCGTGGCTCCGCCCACGCGCAGTACGGCATAGGCGTAGACGTCTCCGGCTTCGTTCATCTCAATACGGTAATTGGCCCAGATGCCGGAGGTCTTGACGTTCTCCGAGTCGGTCACCGAGCAGGCGGGGAAGAGAAGGACAGTGGAAAGTAGAAAGAGAAAAAGATGTTTCATGTGGGGTCTCCTTTGCGTTTGGTTCGTGACACTGGTGTCACTATAGCACAGCTTTCACGGCAGGGAGGAAGGATTCACTCAGGGCCGGCAGTTCTGTCCATGGGCGTATCTGTGTAATGTCTGGCATGCCAAACACCGCGTACCAGGCAGAACGTATGCGTACTCACGCTGGCGGTTCCGCGTCGCACGCCTATGGGCGAGGAGACCCATCGGGAAAATTCCCTTGACGCCCTGAGTCAAAGGGACTATATACGCACCAGCAGTTTTTACTGAAAGGAGAATCCAATGAAAAAAATCAGTATTCTTGCTACGATAGTCATATTTGCCCTCAGCGCAGTCGCCTGCAAAAAGAACAAAGACGAGAACAAGGCCCCCAAGGCCGACGATAAGGCTGCCATGAAGGCCGACGCCCCCAAAGACGGCATGAAGGCGGAGCCCAAAAAGGACGAGAAGAAGCCCGCCACCACAAAGGACGTGAAGAAGACCGACGCCAAGGTGGACTTCGCCTTCCTGGCCAAGATGTATGCCGGTCTCGGCAAAGCCTTCGCGGAAGCCAAGGACGCTGGCAAGGCCTACACCGCAGCCGCCAAGTGGATCACGGACCACAAGAAGGACTTCGACGCGCTCTCCGCTGCCATGAAGAACATGACCGTCGCCGACTGGACCGCCGCTTCCGCCAAGAACGCCGACTTCGTGAAGGCCATGGCAGTCTGGGGCAAGGGCCAGATGAACCTCATGAAGCTGGCCAAGGGCAAGCCCGTGAAGGAAGCTGCCGAGTTCGCCAAGCTCATGGCGCAGATCGCCCCCGGCAAGAAATAGTTATCCGCTCCTCCCTGACTCCCCGACTCTCTGAAGCAGTCTGCGCTTTTATTCATCCATCATAAACCAATCAGACCCGCGCACGACTCTTCTCCTCTCCCGGAAACACCATGAACCCCCTGTCGCCTCGTCTGGGCTGTGGTCTCCCTGCGTCTTGGGTTGTCACGAACTGGACTACCAGCGTCGGCGTCCGTTGCAGACCTCGTCGTACAGGTGTTCCAGGCGTTCGTTGGCGTGGCGGATGTCGTACTCTGCGACCATCTTCTTGCGGGCTGCGCTCCCAAGTTTGTGGCGAAGCCTGGCAGACGTGAGCACTGAGTGAAGCCCGCGGGCCATGCTTTCCACGTCGCGCTCCGGGTACAGATAGCCTGTCTTTCCGTCATCCACGATGTCCGGGAGTCCGCCGTGCCAGTGGGCGAGGACGGGGACG
>QKIM01000505.1 GCA_003249585.1 Deltaproteobacteria bacterium | reverse complement strand
AACGAGTGCCCCACTGGCACCGTCTGCACCCAGTACGGCGCCTGCGCCGTACCCTGCTCGGGCATCGGGGACTGTCCCCACGGCACCTGTGACGAGGAGAGCGGCCTGTGCGTGCAGTCCACCTGCGTCTACGACACGGACTGCCCCGAGGGGACCGTCTGCGTCGACGAGAACAACGACGGCACGGGCCTGTGCCGCCGCCTCCCCTGCACCGAGACCCAGTGCTCTCCCTACAACCCCGACGGCGAGTGTGAGACGGGCTCGGCCTGCATCGACGGCGCCTGCGTCGACAGCTGCGACCCGAACCCCTGCACCGGCCTGAACCGCACCACCTGCACCCTGACCGCCGGCGGCCCCGAGTGCACCTGCGACGACGGCTACGCCGAGGACACCGAGGGCAACTGCGTCCCCGCTGACTGCCCCACGGGCTTTGCCTGCCAGGACGGTTACTGCGTGGATCCCAATGAGCTCTTCCAGTGCGTGGTCGACACGGACTGTGGCGGCACCCTCACCTGCAGCCCCACCCTCCCCACGGGGACCTGCAGCGGCTGTGGCACGGCCGTGGACTGCCCGGCCGACGCCGACACCTGCCTCGCCGGTTACTGCCTGCGCTCCTGCGACACCAGCGCCGACTGCGCCGACGGCATGGAGTGCGGTGCCACCGGCTACTGCGGCAAAAAAACCTGTGCCTCAGAGACCGACTGCGCCCCCGGCTACACCTGCGTCGCGGGCACCTCCGAGAACCGCTGCGAACGCATCCCCTGCTCCTGATTCTCCTTCTCCCACTCCCTCCCCGAAAACACCTGAACCACACAGTTGACAGGCCCAGGCGCCACGGGTAGTGTCCCGATCAGCGCGGCCACCGCGTCATTATCCCAGAATGGAAGCGTTTTTTTGAAACCCAGTCTCCTCTCGTTCCTCGTCCTCCTGATCCTGGCCGCGGCGTGCTCCGATCCCGGCGGCACGGCCGTCACCAACAACCACACCGACGTCATCGAGCAGCCCGACGTCACGGACCATGACGCCGACGTCGCCCAGCCCGACGTGGTGGAGGACGCCGGCGCCGATGTCACCGACGTGGTGGACGGCGGCTACGACGTGGTGGAGGAGCGCCCCTGGTACGAGGGAGAGGACGCGACCTCCCTGGAACCCTTCACCTTCGCCGTCGTCTCCGACACCCACCTGCGCCTCCCCGGCTGGCCCGATGACGAGGACTACGACAACCAGGAGAACCTGGACAACCTCAACGCCCTCGTGGAGGTGATCAACAACGGCGTGGCCGAGGCGAAGTTCGTGGCGGTCACGGGGGACCTGGTGGGCGCCCTCTTCTCCGACGACCCCGACGACTACGGCATCGGCGGGGAGAACCCGGCGGAGACCTTCAAGGCCGTCATGGACAACCTGATCATGCCCTACGAGGTCGTCCTGGGCAACCACGACTACCAGGCCGGCTACGACGGCGAGGGGCTCACCTCCATCTCCCCCCTGCTCATCGAGGCCGTGTGGGAGAAGGTGCTGGGGATCCAGGCCTACTCCTCCTTCGTCTACCGAGGACACCGCTTTGTGTTCCTGAACTCCGTACGGGGGCCCGCCTACTGGGACGTGTGCATCGCGCGCCAGGAGGAGCTCTCCTGCACGGGCTCCTTCGACGAGATGCAGCTGTGGTGGCTCGAACAGGAGCTCCTGCGGCCCGAGCCCGTCTTCCTGTTCTTCCACAACCCCGTCTACAGCGACTCGTGGTACACCGTCTGGTCCGCCGTGGGCAACTCCTTCAAGGTGGTCCCCGACGACGCCTTCTACACCCTCGCCGAGACCTACGCGGACAAGATCAGGGCCATCTTCGTGGGGCACGGCCACCTGTGGGCCGAGGACACCCTGAGCGGGACCATCCGGGTCTATGAGACCAGCTCCATCGGCGACGGCATGGGCTCCCCGGAGAACATCAACGTCGTCTCGGTGGATCCCGCCGCCGGCACCTTCACCGTCACCCGCTACTGAGGCAACCCGATAAACTGAGGCAAATCCCCTCCCTCAGTTCTTGTCTCCCCGCTGAATGCTCGCGTCCTGACCTCAGTGGGGATCGGATTTCTTTGGGTTGGCGAGCCTCGCGATGGTCCCAAGTGCGGTGGCACCGATTCGCCCCGAGATGCGGACCCGCGAGCCCGTTGCATTGAAGTCGAAGCCCCGTGAAAAGCTACCTCCAAGGCCCAGTTTTCTGAACGTCCTGAGCAGGTTTGGATTCTTGAGCAACTCTCTGGCGTCCCGGGCGATTCGAAGGGCCACCGCTTCGTTCGGCCCCTCTATCTCGCCACCGAGAACCAGGCGTCTGGACAGGTTGATCCAGACTCTGCCCGAAAGGACACGAGCTGGGCTCACGAGCCTTGCAAATAATGGCCCCAAGCTTTGTGCGGGGAACCGTGAAAAGATGATATCCACGTCGGACGAGCGCTTCGGAAACCAGGTGTTCGCGCTGCCCATGCGAAGGGATGTCGTGCTTGGACGCACGGTACCGGCAAAGCTTCCAGCCAATGCGAGAATCCTGTTCTTTCCCAGCGTCGTGTACAGCATCCCCTTGGAGTTTTTCAGGGCAGCTTGCCCATCGAAGCGCACAGCCCTGGCCTTCTTGTCATGCCACATCACACACTTCAGCAGCTTCCCCGCATTGATGGTGGTGTTGAATATCACCACCCCACTGTTGCTGTCGGCGCCGACGAACAGGATCGCCTCGTCAATCACCTGATAGATCCGTGCTCCGCTTGACCCTGCACACCGAAGGATGCCGGCTGTATCCGTTCCTTCGAGCCCCGTCGAGATGGTCTCAGGATTATCACTGAGAATCCGCTTGACGAAGGGCGTCCGAAAAAGTCGCTTCAGATTCACCCGCAGCGCGATCTTCGGAATTCCGATCTCCCGAACCAGTTGTTCCTTCGTTGGGGCAATCTCTTGGTTGCCACTTAATGAGGCATCCGGAAGACGGGGTGATGGCTCCTGAGCCTTGTGAACGGGAGTGCAGGCAATGAAGAACACGAAGAGGGCAGCAACAAGAGCAAAGTGCGACATAGGATCCTCCGGGGTGACCGGTTGGGGATGGGTCTCTCATCTTCCGGATCTCTGTCCGGACGTATATTCTTCTCCTGGTCGGGACACAGTCACCACGTCCCCGCGGACATTCCTCACGGTTTCCCCAACACCCCGGACCTGCTCCACAATACCATGAAACGGTTCTCGGGGAACTTTGAGGGGGGTGACGCGGCGCAGGACGCGCAGCGAGAAATCTCCGCAAACCCACTCCCCGAAAGCCGCCTTCATGAGGTAGGCGACAAAGGCGGGATCCCTGTCGTAGCCGTACTCAACTGGCCATATAAGAACAGCATGTCCGTATGTGGTCACTTGAAGTGAGAGATCTACGCTGAGAAATATTGATATTGCTGCATCTGGCCTATGGGCCGATTTATGCTGTATGGCTCTGCATGGTCACCGCGTGCAGACACTCCTCACCCTCCATCTACAAGCCCAGAGCCCCACGGAACACCCTGCTCTACAAAGCCATCATCTCCCATTACAACGACTTCACGGCCCTCACCGATTACGAACCCCTTCCCCCACACATCGAGAGAGAGTGGGCCTCACCTGAAATAGTGGACAGTCAACTAATGGGGAGCTATCTCCTC
>QKIM01000564.1 GCA_003249585.1 Deltaproteobacteria bacterium | reverse complement strand
AATTTTAATTATGTCTTTTAATACAGTCGCTTGAGTCAAGTGTAAGGAAAAAGTTACAGGGGCCTGAATAGTGTTCGTTTTCGTAGACAGGATCTGCGTCATTGGTGGTTCCTTTTATGCTGTAATTTGAAAAATAATAAAGATAACAGGGGAAAGAAAACAATTTTGCAGGGATTCGACAGGTTGGCACCGCCCTTGCTTAATAACGCGGCGTGTCACGAGGAGGTGACCCATGAACCGTACTATCCTTTTCATCCTGTTTGCCAGCCTCCTGCTCTCCTGTACCCAGACCGAGGACGCGCAGATGGGCGCGCCTGACATCCGCACCCTCTACAGCGTCACCTGGGGAGAAGGCATGGACCGCGTCGCCCTCGTCGGAAGTCAGGACCTGGCCCATCCCTTCCAAGGGCTCTCCCGTATCTGGCTCCTCACGTCCCGCGATGGTGGGCTCAAGGCGGTCAAGGTCGATCGCGACGGCGTCGCGGCCACCGACGTACCCTGCGCCCTCTCCACCATGGAGCAGGGAATTGGGCTGTGTGACGGAACCCTCTATTTCCCAGACGAGGGCAGCCGGGCGAGCGTTGAAGGTGTGGACGAGCCCGTGTCGGCTGCCCCCGGACTGATGGGCAGACTCGTCTATCTGCTGGACAGGTCGGGGACCCTTCATGTCGCCGATTCCGGGAATGGTGCCCGGGCCTCCGACGACGGGCTGCTCCTCCTCTATAGAGCCGGTGGCGACCGGATCCGGATCCTCTCGGGGAACGGGCGGACAGCTTTTGTCGAGCACACCCTCCCCGGCGCCGTGATGGCCCACGCGGTGGCCGATCAGGTCCTGCATCTGGCCTGGTACGACGAGGCGCGGCACGTCATGGGCATCGACACAATTGATCTTTTGGACATGGACTCGGTCGTTGTGGGGCGCGAGTGCGTGGTGGCGGCGGCACCCTCGGCGCTGGCCCTCACCGATGACGGCATGGCCGCCGTGACCTTTGTGGACGGGGCCGCTCCTCCCCTCATGATCGACCCCGCCTTCGGGGTGGTGGAGAATCTCTCCATCGCGAACTTTGAGTCCCTCCCCGACAGGGTGTTCTCACTTCCGGGCTCAGACAGCCTCTATTTCTGGAGCTCCGACGCCGGCACCCTCACCCGCCTGGACATCCTCACGGGGCAGGTGCTGCGCACCCAGGTCCTCTGAGCTTTCTCCCTTCCACAATTCTGAAGATAAAAAAGGAATAATGTATTATTGTGCCCGGTAGAAGGGGAGTGCGCACCGTCCATCACCCGCGCCCTCTTCAGGTATGATATGAGCATTCACCGGTCTACTCTCGGCTATATTCTTCTCTCTCTCACGACCATCGCCTGTCGCGGGCCCGCCCCCGCCGAAAAAAAGCCCACGGTGCCCAGACAGCGCCCCTCCGCAGTGACCCTGCCAGCCGAGCCCGCCCCGGTGGCCGCCACGGGAATGACCATCTTCGATCTCCCGGTCCTTTTGGCCTCGGCCAAGGCTGCCGGAAAGGCGTTCCCTGCCAACCAGCGCGCCCTGCTCGAAGGGTGGGTTGAGGAGAAGACGCGATCCTATTTGCAAAAGGGGTACCTGGTTAAGGCCTACGAGGTCTGGGCCAACTACGCCGAGGCGCTGACGCCGGGGCTCCAGGGTCCCCGCATGATCCCCCTCACGCACATGCTGCTGAGGCATTTCCTCAAACAGGGAGGGATCACGGAGTCCCTCCACGCGGCCATGTTCCTGCACGACTTCGGCGAGAAGAACCAGGAGAGCGTCGAACGGCGTCTGCTCGCCTGGATCGGAGAGATGGACAAGCTGGAGAGTGCGGATTGTCTTGCGCCGGCCCAAAAACCAGGGGCCGAGGTCGACGCGCGATGCCAAAAACAGCTGTCCGGCGACAAGATGTTCCAGAAGATCATGCACCGCTACGAGCGTCCACGCATCCGTCATGCGTACTGGAAGTATCTCACGGTCGTTTACGGGTTGAAGGCTGCGTCCCCCGCGGCGGTAAAGCTGGCCGACCTTGCACATCTCCCGCTCTTCGCCCGCAAGCTCGTGGTCATCCGTGTCGCGGGGCTCCTGCTCTTCGAACCCAAAGGGATGGAGGCGCTGGCGCGGTTCATCGCGGAACCGGGCTTTGGCACCATGGCCCCCTGGCTCAAGACCACGCTCGAGCGCCTCACGAGGACCGACGGCGCCATCTCCTCCTGGGACGTGGTGAAGACCTTCTTCAGCGTTCGCATGGGCGGTGCCTTCTCGCTGCAGGTGTGCAACGTGGCGGCCCTCCGTTTCGGGGAAGTTCCCTGGGTGGCCTTCTGCCGGGGACAGCACGCCATGTCCCTGTCGGACTCGGTCACCGGACGGCACCTCATGCTCAAGGCCCTCGCCGGAAACATCATGCTCAAGCAGGCCTGGGACGGCGTTTTTTCACTGTCGTTGAAGCGCTTCTACCACTTCATAGAGCGTGAGCACCTTGGCGCGGCCCGGGTCGAGGCCAGGTTCCTGGCCGCCTTCCATGAGCAGTCCAAGAAGGTCTGGTCCAAGGGGGATTTCCGCTTCTCCCTCTCCACCATCTCCATGGCGCTGGCGGATCTCTTCCTCATTCGCGGGAAGGTGAAAGCGGCCCGGGAGGAATTGACCCGGACGCTGGCCAAAGCTCCTTCGGCGGGGATCCTCAACTCCCTGATCCGCATCGCCTACTGGAGCGGGAATTATCCTCGAGTCCTGGAACTCTTCGAGAAATATAAAGAACTCCCCGAAGACAAGGGGTACAACGTCTACCTCTTCATGAAGATGGCCAGAATCCACGCCTTTACCAGGGAGAAGCTGGGAAGTCCCCGCCACGCCAGGGTCATCAGGTACCGGACCATCGAGTATTATCTCAAGATTTTCCGTAATCTGGCCGATCGGGATCTGCAGGCAGAGCTTCTGGTCGAGGCAGCGCGTATCTATCTGGACGACGGCAAGGTCGATCTGGCGGTGCAGCTCTTCCAGTTCGCCATGGACCGGACCGAGTCCTGTGGGACCTATCGGACGATCCTGCAGCAGTACGTCATGTACGGGATGATCGACCAGGCCACCAATGTTTACAACAGCCTCATGGGGCTCACCTCCTGCGCCGAGAACCGGCAGGTCTACGGGTCCCTGTGGATTCTCCTCCTCGCCAAACGCAAGCACGCCAACCCCGACACGGTCCAGACGGCTGTGGATTTTCTCAAAGAGTTCAAGGGTGAACCGTGGCTTGTCGCCCTCTCTCGGTTTGTGCTCGGGAAGATCACCTTCGAGCAGCTCATGTCCAAGGCCGGACATCTGGGACAAAAGGCAGAGGGGTGGTTCTACGGCGGTTACCTGCGCTGGGCCCGGGGCGACATCACGGGAGCCAAGGAGCTCTTCAACAAGGTGCTCGGGACGAAGATCTTCATCTACTCCGAATTTGAGATGGCCCACTATCTCCTGGGGCGGTTCCAAAAGAAGACCGACGCCAAGGACGCGGGCAAGACCTCCATCTAGGGAGGGGCTCACCCTGGCAGAAGGGGGGCATCCCCTCTATGCTTTTGTCATGACAGAGATTTAAGGGGAAGGGCGGGTTGTGGCCCGCCCGCTTCTCCCTAGATGAAGGGCTTCAGGAGGGAGAGACCGGGATACCGGGCGGAGCTGCCAAGCATCTCCTC
>QKIM01000620.1 GCA_003249585.1 Deltaproteobacteria bacterium | reverse complement strand
AAGAATCTCCAGTGTCGCTGACGAGATAATCCAGCTGCGGCGGACGCTCCACGCCACCCCTGAACTCGCCCACCGCGAGGTGAAGACCGCACGCTACGTCATGGAACAGCTCAAGGGAATGGGCCTTCAAGCCCGGGGCCCTGTCGGGCTCACGGGGACCGCCATGTTGCTCAAGGGCGGACGGCCTGGCCCAACGGTCGCCGTAGTGGCCGGGCTCGACGGGAGCCCCGTCAACGAGACCACGGGCCTCGTCTACGCGTCCAAAGCCTGGGGTTACTGGGAGGCGCAGAAGGTGCGGGTCTCCCACGCCTTCGGCAAAGACATGGAGATGGCCATCCTCATGGGGACGGCAAAGATCCTCCAGTACTTCCAGAAGGACCTCAGGGGCAACGTGCTGTTCCTCTTCCAACCCGCCTCCACCTCTATTCAGAGCAATGAGAAACCCGGGGCCATGCAGGTCATCGCCTCGGGGATCCTCCGCCAGGAAGGCGTTGGAGCGCTCTTCTACCTGCCCCTGGATCCCGGTGTGCGGACCGGACGCATCGGTGTCCCCACGGGCGCTGTGAACGGCGGGCTCACGCGCTTCCACATCACCGTCCAGGGAACAAAAAACCGCGTCTGCTCAGGGAGCGTACCGTGGAAATGCGTGGATCCCATCGCCGTGGCCGCCCACATGGTCCAGGAGCTGCTCCTCATTCCCTCGCGTCGCTTCGGCCCAGACCGACAGGTCATCCTCAACGTGGGCTCCATCCACGGTGGAGAGGCCGCGCATCTCATGGCCCCCAAGGTCTCCGTGGCAGGTACCTTCCGGTGGATCGTCACCGGGGACCGCAACAGGATGGAGCGTCACATCAGGAATCTCACCCAGGGCACGGCAAAGATCTCCGGCACCCGCGTCAACGTGGTCTTCACCAAAGGCCCCCAGCTTCGGGTGGGGAGCTCGGCGCTCACCACCTGGGCCCTGCCGACCCTGGTACGTGCGCTGGGCAAGCGGGGGGTCCTGCCGGCGGATCCCCTGGCGAACCCCGGTGACTTTACCCTCTACCACAAGGAGCTCCCCACGGCGATGTTCCTCCTGGGCTGCTCCCGGGCCAGACACTATGCAGGACGGCGGGGCGCCGGGGACTTCTCCCCCGATGAGGAGACCATCTCCGTGGGGATGCACGTCCTTGGGAATCTGCTCATGGATTATCTTTTGTCCGACGAGGCTCCCGGCCAGCGGTCCGGGGCGCTCCCGCCAGCAGGGCGACACTCCCGAGAACAGTGACGGGAAAGGCCATCATGAGGAAAAAGGCGAGGGCAAGGGCAATCCCCTCGGCTTCGGGTCGCCCCGTGAGATAGAAGATGAAGCCGAGGGCAGCCTCCCTGGTCCCCAGCCCCGAGAGGGACAGGGGGAGGAGCGCTACCGTGTTGGCAAGGGAGAAGAGGAGCACCAGCTCGACAAACCCGATGGAGATTCCCATGCGATGGGCGATCCAGTAGACCTGGGCGTTCATGACGAGGTATCCCCCCAAGGTCAGCAGCGCAGGGATCCACGGCGACATCACCCCGGCCACAAGACCGTCCTTGAAGGTTCCATAATCCTCCTCCGCGATGCGCCAGCGCCGGGTCAACCCCAAAACGAGCGAGTCCACCCGGCGCCACCCCAGCAGTCCGAGCACAACGGCGACCAGTGTCCCAAGCCCCGCCATGAGCAAGGTGTGCGCGGGCAGGACATACAACGACGCGAGCGCCGACAGCAGCAGCAAAAACCCCAGGTCATAGACTCGATCCGCAAGGACCATGGCCAGGGACGAGGGCATGTTCACGACCCCGGCCCTGACGGGATAGAGCGCCTTGAAGAACTCCCCCGCCCGGGCCGGGGTCACTATTCCCATGGCGATTCCGGCGAAATAGGCGTGGAGTGCGCTGAGGAAGGGATAGTGCCCTCCCCTGCGGCGGAGCAGCGTCCGCCACCGCAGCGCCTTGAAGGCGATGTGCGGGAGATTGAGAGCAAGCACACCGAGGAAGACGGGCCACCCGAGGCGGGAGAGCAGCCGTCGTGGCGTAGAGAGCCCGATTCGGTGGATGATGTACACAAGGATGAGAACCCCCACTGCACGCGGGAGCCACCTCAGCAGAGCCTTACGTCGGCCTTCAGGCACCTGAGGTCCCTCCGGGCTCCACCCCGCCGTCGGTCTCTCCGGCTACGGGATTGCAGCCCGGCAAAGGGTCCGCAGGTGCCATGACCTCGAAGGCCTCGGGCAGGATCTGGTCCCGCCTGTGGTAGGAGTGGATGAAGACCCCCAGCAGCGTCAGCGCAAACAGCGTGAGCCCCCCGATGATGGCAGAGAGATCCCGGCTCAGAGTGCCCTTGAAGAGCAGCTCATGGCCGACGATTGCCCCGGCGAGCATAGCGGCGGCGGGCAGGAAATAGACAAGAAAAGCCGAGAGCAGGAGCCCCGAGGCGGGCAGGCGGATCTTCACCCGGTCGCCGTTCTCTGCGTCACAACGGTTCCAGGTCCGCGCCAGATGATCGCGTTTTCCACCAAAGGTCTCACACGCACCTTTAGCAGCGCAGTGATTGCACGCATCGGGCCTCGAGACCCGCACATGGGCGATCTCGCCCTCGATGCGCTCCACTACACCGTATTCGATGATCTCGTCGTTCATGTCCGCTCCGCGAGGATGCGCTCCGCGAGCCGCTCAGCGCCTGGATACCCTGGCTGAACCTCCAGGAGGAGCCGCAGAAAGCGGACTGCGTCCGAGGACTCCCCCCGCCCGTGAAGCAGGTTCGCGAGGTTGTACAGGGCGATAGGGCTCTGGGGCTCCAGCTCTAATCCGCGAAGATATGACTCCCGGGCGCCATCGAGGTCTTTCAGTTTCTCAAGGGTCACCCCCTGGTTGATGTGCGGTGCGGCCCACCCGGTGTCCAACTCGGCGGCCATGGAGAACTGCTCCTGGGCCTTTTCGAGCTCTCCCCGCTGTGCGAACTTCAGGCCGAGCAGCTGCTCAATCTTCGCCTGCGCGACCAGCAGGTGCTCCCGCGGGGCGCCCTTCCGCCCGGCACAATCCAGAGCGGCACGGCTGTGGATCTCGTCCCCGATGCGCAAGTAGAGCTCAATCTTGGTGAGGGGAATGAGATAGTCATCGGGATGGGAGGCCTCGAGCTGCTCCAGGAAGGCCATGGTCATGTCGAAGTCGGCCCCGAGGATGGCCTTGACCCTTGCCCACTCGCAGGCAGCGTCCAGGAGCCCGGGATCCAGACCGAAGGCCTTCTTGAGCAGTGGTTCGGCTTCCTGCCAGTTCTCTGCCCTGGAGAGGCTCCTCGCGTAGGCGTAGCAGACTACGGGATCGTCGGGAGCCGCCTCGTAGGCCGCCATGAAGTGAGCGTCCGAGGCGACGTTGGAACCGCGCTCCAGCGCCGTATATCCGAGCTCAAGATGTTGCAGCCAATCGACCATGGGTCACCTCGCGGTGACACTATAGTTCATCCCCCGGCCGGGGCAAGGGGAAAGTCGCCCGCGGCGCTAGCGGTCCACGGGGGGCCGCGCTCCCGTTTCGCGATACCGCAGCCAGTCCTGGAGAACGGTGCCGTGGTCAAAGGCCAGAGGTGGGAGGTCCCGGGGATCGGCCAGGAGCACCTCTGCGGCGTCATCACCGGCGACGGGGGCATCACGTCCCGTCCCCAGAAAGAC